>CAXUCQ010000012.1:15199-20115 GCA_964249295.1 uncultured Armatimonadales bacterium
GGGATTTGCTGTGCTGGCCCCGTTCACGGGGGGGGTATTCCGTCCCTCCCCCCTGTACTTCAGTCCTGGGGGACTGACGCGAGAAACCTATCGTCGCGTTTCACGCCAACAGCCATGTTCAGCCTGCCGGGAAGACAGTGATGGCGCGGCCCGGCGGGCCTGTGTGACATCGGCTTCTTCAGGACGACGGCGGTCTCGTACAGGATGGCTCTGGTCGTCTCGCCGTTACGCACGGAGGAGTTGAGGATGCTGTTCCCGACGCGCTTTGTTCGGAGCAGGTGGATGTTCTCCAGCTCCAGTCCGCGAAGCTCCCCGATCGCGCCGAAAATCCGGTCTGTGGGCGGTTCGACGCCCTGCGTGATCGAGTTGCCGAGGACGAAGACGGCGCGGCCGCCCGGCTTCAGGACGTACTCCAGACCCCGGCAGATGCGCTCGCAGTCGTTGAAATACTCGACGGCGTAGTTCGCCCAGCCTTTGCCGCCGTAGACGCCCTTCTCCGGGTGCATGGCGGCGATGGCGGCGATGCGCTCTTCGAGGTCGGGCAGGCGGAAGTTCAGGCTTGCGAGCGGCGCGTCGCGCACCGTCTGCCAGTATTTGCCGAAGTTCTCGTTCTCGATGCGCTTCAACTCCGATGGGGCCGCGATGAAGTTGAGCCAGAACAACTGCGGGCGCGTGTTGCGGATGTAATGGTAGTTGTTGAGGTAGGGCGGCGACGTGACCACGATGTCCGCCGACGCGGGCGGCAGGCGGCCCGGCAGCGCGAGTGAGCTTTCGCTGAACAGGCGGGCCGTGGGCGGCGGGCGATGCCTCCGCATGGCGTCCCCGTAGCCGGCCAGATCGTCGAGGATGGTTTTCATCTTGGCCGTGATGATGCCGACCACATCGGCGTTGGGGATTTCGGCCTTGCCGGCGGCGACCCGTGAGCCGAGGCTCGGCTCATACGAGTAGTTGGAGAACTGCACCATGACCGCCCCGAAGGCCAGCAGGAACAGGTCCCGGATGTCCGCGCCGGGCAGTTCCTGGATGACATCCAGGCTGTGCAAGGCCTTGCGCTCGACCGCCGGGCTGAAGAACGGGACGCGGGAGCGGAACGCGGGGGGCGGGGCCGTCCGTGGGGCCGGCAGGCACTGGTTGATATTGGTACCTGCGAGGAACGCGCAATCGACGGCTTCCGTCCGCTGCCGCGTCTTGTGCTCGAACGCAAGAAGCCCGAGTCGGACGGCCTCCGCGTCCAACCGGAACGCCTGTGTCTTGACGCGGGACGCGAGGGCGGCAAACGGGTTGACTTCGAACCCGGCCACGTCGTACCCGTGCAGCAGGCCCTCGACCAGCGTCGTGCCGACGCCCGAGAACGGCTCCAGGACGAGCGCACCCCGCCGGTCGGGATCGGGCAGGTAGTGCCGGAACGTGTCGGCGACAAACCCCGCCGAGAACCCGGCGATCCACGGCACCCAGCGGTGGACGGCGCTGCGCTTGTTGTCCTCGAACGCCGAGTCGCGGAAGACGGCATCCGCCGCGACGTCTCGCGTAGGGGTCGCGGGCGGCACGGGGAGTATGTCGGGACTGAAAGCGTTTCGGGACAATGCGTTTCTCCTGCCGGGCGGTGCTGAGAGTATACACCAGACAGTCGGCTTCACAGCGGGACATAGAATATACGCCCTTCAGCCTCGTCTGACGAGAGGACCTCTGCCAGATACAAAACATCGTCGATCAACTGCTGAAACGGTGCAGCACGGTTGATGAGGAACAGACCCGAGACAGAGAGGCCCGCGTCAATGCGGATGTAAGCCTCTTTGGTCATGGTGTTGACGTCATGAGACAACACGACACGCTCTGCCTGTGCCGCCCATGCCAGCACATCCGGGTCAGCCTCACTCCTCAGCCCGACATCCTGAACCCGCACAACATCTAGGTCAGGCTGTCGACGGAGCAGGCCTTTCAGGAGGGCGCCGTGAAAATCTTCGTCCGTGAGGGGGGCCAACATCAAGACTGCGCCGTCTCACGATAGGCGAGGAGACGCGCCCGGAGTTCATCCGGTGGGAACCGCTGCTCGATCTTGCGGCGGAGTTCATCCGCTTCCCGATCCCGTCGCTCCAGGTAGGCATCGACCGCCTCCCGATGGCGCAAATAATAGGCGATCACCGCATGAATGTCGGCGAGGCGCAGGGTGTCGAACGCTTCCGCGATGTCGTCCACGGTCTGTCCGCCGCAGTAGGCGGCGATCACTGTATCCAGAGTGACACGGGTATTGCCGACGCGGATCGTCCCGCCTGCGTCCCGGCGCAGCGGCGGCGGCTCCGCCGCGAAAGGCTCCAACGATGGTGCAGACATGGCCGTTCTCCTTTGTGACCGAGTATACCTCGCCGCTCCGCTACAGCAGCACGCCGACGACGCAGGCGGTCATCAGGGAAGACAGCGCGCCGCCCCACATCGCCAGCAGGCCCAGGCGCGACAGGTCATGGCGGCGTCCGGGGGCCATGCCGGAGATGCCGCCGAGGCCAGCCTGAGGAGCAAATTGCTGAATGAGGATGCGAAGGCTTTTCTGGTACAATGTCAGCAACCACCAGGAGATAGGTACAGGCACATGAATGCGGGGGTGAATACTCATGAGATTCCTTACTTCGAGTACAAGGCGATCAATTCTCTGGTCCACTCCCATGTGGAAGAACTTGGCACGGGTCTGCGGGCGATCATCGTGTTCGGCGCTCTCAAGACTGTAGGCGAGACTTACGACATCGAGCTTCTTGAAGTCGTGGACGACTGGCAGGGCCTGCCCAAGTACCAAGCCGGCAGCACGTCTGACTTCCCCATGCGCGGAAAGTTGTACATGGACTTCCTTCCCTCGGGGGACTTTGACAAAGTGGGCCTGGGTCCCGAGTCACAGCAGACACAGGAGTTGATCGACAAGGTGCTGCGTGGCTACGAGATCGTTTATGAGGTACCCACCGGCTACGCGCGCCATATCCTGCGCCGGGCGCAGGAGTCGCGCGAGTCTCTGGCCGGTGGCGAGCGTTTAGCGGACCCACGCCGGCTCCTCACCAAAACCACAGGTGCGCGGTGATGCGGGCGGCGCCTCCTGCCCTGCTGCCTTTCCCCGGAGAACGCGAGTTAGCCCAAGCCTACTTCCGCGAGGCGGCGCGGCACTTGGGAGATGCGCGCGTGTTGTACGTGCGACACCGTCATGCCGCGTCCCTGACTTCTACCATGAAGGCCGTCGAATTGGGCCTGAAATCGGTGCTGATCCTCCACGGGGCGGGACGGTGGCTGAATGACGCCCTCGAGTCACACAACGTCCTCGCCAAACTCAAGGGATCGAGCAGCACCACTCAGTCTCTGCTGGATGCTCTGACAGGCTATGATGCCACTCTCCTCAGCGACATAGAACTCCTGGAAAAGCTGACACCGGTCAAACAGGATGCAAAAAAGTTAGAGTTTGAGGTCGCGGCGAACACGGAGTACCCGTTCTTCGCGTTCCTCCCAGGATCGCTCCACGGTCAGACGCCAAGCTTGTACACGCCCGGTACGCACTTCTCCGGCAGCGAAAGCCGCCAGCATTTCCAGACCGCCTACCGCCTCCTCAAAGCTTTGCCGCTCCTGTCCCCGGAGATGAAGGGCTGGAAAATCCCGCTCTGTCGTCCTCTTTAGACCCCTACAGCAGCACGCCGACGACGCAGGCGGTCATCAGGGACGAGAGCGCGCCGCCCCACATCGCCAGCAGGCCCAGGCGCGACAGGTCGTGGCGGCGGCCAGGGGCCATGCCGGAGATGCCGCCGATCTGGATGGCGACGCTGGAGAAGTTGGCGAAGCCGCACAGCGCGTAGGTGGCGATGATGGCCGACCGGGGGGCGATGAAGTGCGGGTCCGTCCCCAGGCGCGCGGACATCTGGGAGTAGGCGACGAACTCGTTGATGGCGGTTTTGACGCCCAGCAGCGGCCCGACCTGGCCGGCGTCGTGCCAGGACATCCCGGTCAGCCACGCGAACGGGGTGGCGAGCCAGCCCAGGATCTCCTCGAACGACAGCGAAGGCCGGCCGAAGAAGTGTCCGCCCCAGCCGATCAGCGAATTGAGCAGGGCGATCATGGCGACGAAGACGATCAGCACGGCCCCGACGTTCAGCGTCAGCTGCAGGCCTTCGAGCGCGCCGCGCGTGAGCGCGTCCACGGCGTTGACGTCCGTGCGCTGCACCTGCACCTTGACGGAGCCGCCGGTCTCGGTCGCGCCCATCTCGGGCATGAGCAGTTTGGCGACGACCAGCGACGACGGCGCGGACAGCAGGGACGCGGCCAGCAAATGCCCGGCGATGTCGGGGTAGAACGGCCCCAGCATGGCCGCATACGCGGCCAGAACGCCCGACGCGATGTTGGCGAATCCCGCCGTCATGATCGCCATCAGTTCGGAGTTGGTCGCGCCGGCCAGGAACGGCTTGATCATCAGCGGCGCTTCGGTCTGGCCCACGAAGACGTTGGTGGCCGCCGCCAGGGTCTCGGCCCCTGACGTCCCCATCGTGCGCTGCATCAGCCAGGCCATGCCCTGGATGACCCACTGCATCACGCCCGAGTAGTACAGCAGGGCCGTCAGCGCCGAGAAGAAGACGATGGTGGGCAGCACGTAGAAGGCGAAGTAGCCGCCGACGTGGGCGTAGGCCGTGGGCGTCAGGATCGGCCCCATGTGCGGGTCGCCCAGCGGCTGCCCGACGGGGATGTTGTTGCTGACCAGGTCGCCGAAGACGAACCGCGCCCCCTGCGTGGTGAAGTTGAGCAGGGACGCCACGCCCTGGCTGACCGCCCGGAAGCCCCACTTGCCCGGCCCGGTGTCCAGCACCAGGAACGCGAACGCGAACTGCAGGGCGAACCCCCAGGCGACGGTGCGCAGAGGCGTCCGGCGTCCGGGCCGCCGCGCCTGCCCGGCGCCGAAC
>CAXUCQ010000013.1:0-10121 GCA_964249295.1 uncultured Armatimonadales bacterium
CCGCGATGGCGGCGAGCAGCGTTGCGACCGCCCCGACATAGAAGGTGATGCCGAGGCTGAACTTCGCCGGGCGCGGCTGCCGCAGATAGCCGCCGGTCGTCAGGAAACTGCCCCGCGCCGCCACAAGCAGGACGGCCAGGAAGACGCCGATGACGAGGACGGCTTCATAAAACTCGGGGGTGACGGCGACCAGCAGCGCGCAGACGGTCGCCGTCGGGACCGGCAGGGCGCGGCTGCCGTACCAGCGGGCCGGGCGCAGCGCCGTCAACAGTCCCGCCGCATGGAACACCAGGCCGGTCAGGATGGCGGCCAGCCCGCCCAGCAGCAGACGCGGGTCGAACGGTGCGGCGAGATGCCCCGGCGCCCGCGCCCACAGCGCCAGGCCCAGCAGGGGAATCAGGGTCGCCAGAATCGTCAAGCCCATTCCGGCCAAAACTTTGCCCCAGAACAGCGTCGCGCGGGACGCGGGCCGGTGGACCAGAAACGCCCACTGGTCGCGCCGCAACTCGGGCAGGATCTGGAGCAGGCCGAAGGCCAGCCCGACGGTGGGCGCGCCGAACGTCATCACAAGCCCGACGCTGTCCCAGACCGCGCTGAAGCCGTTGGTCTCGTTGCCGCCCATCTGGTGCGCGATGGTGAACACCAGCGCGAGGGCGATCCCGAGCATCGCCAGGATGGCCCACCGGGCGTTCTCCTTGGTTTCTTTCCAGACCATCGCCCGCAGGTCCGGGCCGAGTCGGCTGTTCATGCGTTTGCCTCCGCCTTGGCGTCCAGGGCTTCCAGAAAGAACGATTTCTCGCCCCGCTCGCCCAGGTAGTCGATAAAGGCGTCTTCCAGGCCCATCGGCACGGTCTCGAGCCGGGACGCGCCCAGCGACGCCAGCGCGCGGTCCGTGGCGGCGTCTGGGTTCGCCAGCGTCAGCACCAGTTCGTCGCGGGTGCGGAAGGAGTGCAGCAGGCCGGGGATGGGCGGCAGGGGTGGGGCGGCGTGCGCGAAGTGCAGGACGACCTGGCGCACCCGGTCGCGGAACGTGTCCACGGTGCAGCTCGCCCGCAGCACGCCGCCGTCTAAAACGGCGATGTGGTCGGCGACCCGCTCCACGTCGGACAGCAGGTGCGACGAGAAGAAGATGGTCCGGTCGGCCCCGCGCGTGACATAGATCATGGACTGCAGCAGGCTGCGCCGGGCGACCGGGTCCAACCCCAGTGCTGGATCGTCCAGGATCAGCAGTTCGGGTTCGGGGGCCAGCGTCAGCGCGAGGCACAGCCCGGCGCGTTCGCCGCGCGACAGGTTCTTCGCCAGCGTGCCGGGCTTGAGTCGGAAGTGTTCCAGCACGCCCTGATACAGCGACTCGTTCCAGCGGGGATAAAAGCGGGCCTGCCACCGGCCGCACTCGCGCACGCTCATCCACTCGTAGACGTGATGCCCCTCGGCCAGATAGCCGATCCGGGCGCGGACTTCGGGCGTCAGATTTGCGCTGTCGTGTCCCAGCACGCGGGCCGTGCCGCGCGTCGGCTCGGCCAAGCCCAGCAGCATCCGTATCGTGGTGCTTTTCCCCGCGCCGTTGCGGCCCAGAAAGCCGAAGATGGACCCGCGCGGCACCGCCAGGTCCAGCGGGGCGACGACCCGCCGACGGCCATAGTAGCGGGTCAGGCCCTGCGTCTCGATCACATAGTCAGCCATCGCGTCCTCCCGTCGTCACCGCCATCTTCCGCTCGAGTCGGGCCAGCACGTCCGCCGGGCGGAAGTCCAGCAGGCGGACTTCGTGCAGGAACACGTCCAGCGCCTGGTCCAGCCGCCGCTCCCGCTCCTCGTCCGAAAAGACCTGTCGCCGCTGCGCGACGTACAGCCCCTTGCCGCGCTGCGACTCCAAAACGCCGTCGCGCACGAGGTCGTTGTAGGCGCGGGCGACCGTGTTCGGGTTGACGACCAGGCGCTCCGCCAGCGCCCGGACGCTGGGCAGCGGGTCCCCCGGCACGAGCGCCCCCGCCTCCACGGCTTTGCAGACCTGATCGACGATCTGCCAGTAGATCGGCGTCGGACTGCCCGTCGCGATCTGAATCTCCAATGCCACGGTGTTAACCTTCTAACTGTACTAATTGATATAGTACAGTATAGACGACGATCGGATGTTTGTCAATAGGGCAGGGAATTTAATCGCCTGCCGTTTCGTCCAGATAGGCAAGAAGCGCGTCGATGTACGACGTCAGGCCCTTGTAGTCGCGCGTGGCCAGCGGCATCCTGCGCAGGACGGCGGCGAGGCGCCGCGCGCGGGCCGGGTCTTCGCGAACCTCGACCATCGGGTGCAGATACGTGTGGATCGTGAACAAAGTGCCGCCCGTGCGCGGCAGGCGGGTCAGCGTCTGCCGCTCCAGGCGCAGAAAGCACCGCTCCCCGGCGTTCTCGGGCGTGACCTCGGAGCGCGACTTCTGCCACTCCGCCGCCAACCGGGGCGCGAGATTAAGTTGATCCGTCGCATGGACCGTCCAGTTCAAGCGCTCGACGGGGCGGCCCACTTTCAATCGCCGCATCAGCAGACCGGAGGGGAGGCCGATATGTTCGGCGAACCCCGGCACCGCGTCGTGGATCGCGCCGAACGACTGGCCGATCTTGTCGCCCAAACTCCAGCCGGACGCGAAACACAGATGCCCGGCGGCGCAGACCGCCTGCCCCCCGGCATCGGCGGCCATCAGGATCAAGTCTTCTTGGACCTGCCGCCCGAGCCAGTCCAGTGGCGGCCGGGGCAGTGATGCCGCGTCGCCGATCTCGAAAGTCGTCAGCGCGCCGAGCAGCCGGTTTGTCCAGGTCCAGCGGCTGCCCCGCGTGTGGAGCGCGAAATGCTCCGGCAGTGCGCGGGCCATGTCCGGCAGCAGCAGTTCGAGCGCCTCCCAGGCCAGCGGTTCGGCATCTGGCGGACACCCGAAGTAATAAGACGGGTCCGAGGCGAGGATGCTTTCCTTCAGCGCGATCTGTGCGTGATACTTGTCCGGCTCGACCTCGACCAGCGACGCGACACCCGCGCGGGCGTTCATCGTCATCTCGTACTCGTCGCTCGCAAATGGAAAAGCGTACAGCATTACGGGTGTCTAGGAACGTCGTGCAGGAGGCCCAGCAGCGTGTCGATCTCCGCCCGCGTGTTGTAGTGCGCCGCGCCGATGCGGACCGCGCCGCCCTCGGCTTCCAGCCCCAGCCGCTCCATCAGGCGCAGGGCGTAGTAGTTGCCGCTCCAGCAGCAGATTCCTTGTGCGCCCAGGAGTTCCGCCGTGGCGCGCGGGGACAGGCGCGGCCAGGTGAACGCGACCGTCGGCACCCGCTCATCCAACCGTGTCAGGTCGGCGAGTCCATACATCCGAACGTCGCTCAGCGTTTGCAGGCCACGAATCAGCACCTCCGACAATGTTTTCTCGTACTCCCGGACGGCCTGCATCGCTGTTTTCAGCGTCAGCCGCGTGCCGCCGTACCCCTGCGCGGCGTAGCCGTCCCGGTGCGGCCCGCCGAAACGCTCGCCGATGCCGGCCAGGTAATCCACGGCGGCGGTGATGCCGGCCAGCCCTTCATGGTTGAGCGTCCCCAACTCCCAGCGGTGTGGGATCGTGTTCTTCGCGGGGCGGACTTTGTGCGGCGTCAGGCGCTCCAACAGTTCGGCCTTGCCGTAGAGGATGCCCTGGTGCGGCCCGAAGAACTTGTACGACGAGCACGTCAGGAAATCGCAGTCCAGCGCCTGCACGTCGAGGGGGCCGTGCGGCGCGTACTGCACGGCGTCCACAAACACAAGCGCGCCGGCGGCGTGCGCCATCTCCGTGATCCGCGCCACATCGGGAACGGTGCCGACCGCGTTGGAGGCGTGCGTCACGGCGACCAGTTTCGTCCGGGACGACAGTGTCCGCTCGAAGCTTTCCATGTCCAGCGTGCCGTTTCCGGGGTGAATGTCGGCGACTCGGATCACGGCCCCGGCGGCTTCCAGGTCGGTCCAGGGCGCCACGTTCGCGTCGTGATCCAGGTTGGTGATGACCACTTCATCGCCGGGCGTCCAGGTGTCCGCGAACGACCGGGCGAGGTGGAACGTCAGCGCGGTCATGCTCGGCCCGAAGACGATGGTCTCGGGGCCGGGCGCGTTCAGCAGATCCGCCATCGCCTGCCGCGCCCCCGCCACGACGTCGTCCGTGCGGCGGCTGGTGGCGAACGCGCCGCCGACGTTGGCGTTGCTGCTGCGGTAGTAGTCGCCGACGGCCTTGATGACCGTCTGCGGCACCTGCGTCCCGCCGGGGTTGTCGAAGAAGATCAGCGGCGGCTCGTCGCTAGTCTGTGACAGCGACGGGAACTGCGCGCGCAGCGGGGCGGGATTAAAAGTGGACATAGGTTGGGCTTTCTAGGGTCCCTACGGGATCGCACATGGAGGGCGACCCACCGGGTCGCCCCTGCAAGACCGCGTCCTCTGGAACTGCGGCCTCTGGGAAGGGCGCATCGTCATTTCCCTCTTGGCGTAGGGGCGACCCGGTGGGTCACCCTTCCGTTCTGAGGCTGTACGCAATTGCCCTGTCCGAAATCCCGACGGAATTGACAAGGTAGCGGCCTCTGGGCTATAATTCGACGCCGGCCACGGCCAAACCTCCGAGGGCGCGACAGCCTCCGAACTTCTGTCGCAGAGAGCGGTGCTTGATGACCTGTCCGTGACCTCTGCGAGCGATCTTGGCTTCTGCCCGGCGGCCCGCCGTCACGCCTCAGCCGTCCGTCGTCCTGCCCGCCGTTTTCCTGCCGTCCCGCGCCTTCGCGCCGGGGCGTTTTTGTTTGTCCCGGCCCTGCAGCCCTGGGACACGTCCTCCCCGGCATCGCCCGCCACGCCGGCGTCTGCCGCGGGGCGCTGAGTCCGCCCCCCCATTCCATGCCACACGCCACACATTCCCCTGCCGCCGGCCCGCTCCGCAGCCTCGACACCCGAAAGGAGCGGGACCGCACCCGACTGTTCTTTGCCGAAGGCCTGCGATTCGTCGCGCAGGCGCTGACCTTTCGCGCGGACGTTCGGACAGTCATCACTGTGCCGAAGCTGCTGACGCACCCGTTCGGGCGGAAACTGCTGCGGCAATGCGAGCAGCGCAAAGTCCCGATTCTGGAAGTCACGCCGGAAGTCTTCCTGCGCCACTCGCGCGCCGAGGAAGCCCAATGGATCGGCGCGACCGTCGCGCAGCGCTGGGAGCCGCTGGCGCAGATCGACCCGCGTGCGGGGCTGTGCTGGCTCGCGCTGGACACGATCCACTCGCCGGGGAACCTCGGGACGATCCTCCGCACCTGTGACGCCGTCGGCGCGGCGGGCCTGATCCTGATCGGCCCGAGCATCGACCCCTACGATCCGGCGTGCGTCCGCGCCACGATGGGCGCGATCTTCGCCCAGCGCCTGGCCCGCACGACCGAGCGGGAGTTCGCCGCCTGGCGACGGCGGCACGGCTGTGCGCTTGTCGGGACTTCCCCTTCGGCGGCCACGGATTACCAAGAAACGCAGTACCCGACCCCCCTGGTCGTCTGGATGGGCGGCGAGAAGCGCGGGCTTTCTCCCATTCAGCAGAACGTCTGTGACCGCGTGGTCCGACTGCCGATGGTCGGCGCCAGCGATTCGCTCAATGTGGCCGTAGCGAGCAGCGTCATGCTCTACGAGGTCTTCAACCAGCGTCGGCGTGTCTCCGGTGTGGCGTACAACAGATCACCGGCGTGAGTCCCAGGACTGAAGTCCTGGGCTGAGAGAAGCGTACTGCCCGCCCGTGAAGGCGCAGAAGTGTTCGGCAAGCCCTTTCCTTGCCCACGAAGGTGGGCAGTCTTCGCCTCGGCAGCCCAGGACTTCAGTCTTGGGGCTTACCGGTGTTCTAGTGACGACGTCCCCATTCCGTGAGGATGCCTTGCCACGCCCATGTGGACGGGGGAGCGGCGATGCTCCCCCTTTTTCCGTCACCGCGTCACCTCATAAGTCATTGTCTGGATGTTCGGAGCGGCGTTGTGGGACACGACGTGCAGCGTGACGCGCCACGGGCCGGGCATGGAGAACGTGACCAGGGCCGTGTATCTGCCCACGCCCGCGTCCGTGAACGTCAAATGGGACGTCCCCATGTCCATCGACGCCATCGCCACGTCTGCGGTGACGGTCGCGTCTGCGTCGGAGGAGCCGTCGGCATGGGAGAGCGTGACCGTCAGCGTGTTCGCTTTCCCGGCGCGCGGCGGGTCGGGTGTGATCGACGCCGCGATGTGCGCCGGCGCGGCGGGCGCAGGCTGCGGCGGCGTGACAGGCATGGTCATTCCCGGCACGGCCGAAGCCGATGGCACGGGCCTCGGTGCTGCCGGGGCGAGAGTGGGACTCGGCGCCCTGTCCATCCCGGCCATGCCCGTCTTCTCCCTGCCCGTCTTCAGGCGTGAGGGGCGGAAGCGCAGATAAACCTCGAAGCCGACAGGGATGTTCGCGCCATAGATCGCATCCAGAGAACTCGGGTGCGTGTTCACAGTCACGGCGGCGCCGAGGCCCGTGTCGATGCCCCGCTCGTGCGTCAGGTCACGGACATAACCCGCCGTGAAAGCGTTGAGGTTGTATCTGCCCGCCTCCAACGCGCCCGGCAGGACGAGTTCATGGCCGGATTTCGTGATGTTCTCGACGCGCCCGAAGACGGTGTCGCGGCCCCGCTGATAGTCCGCCTCGGCGAGATACGAGTTGGTCCGCCCCTCCGTGGTCAGGTCGTTCCGGCCCCAGACCAGCGCGGTGGTGAAGTTGCTGTCGCCGCCCAGCGGCCTGTCGTACAGCCAGGAGGCCGTGATGCGGTGCTGGTTCACTCCGTCACCCTCGGCGTTCTTGATGAAGCCGTAGGACACCTGGTAGGCGTCGTCGGCGTCCGGGTTGAACGACAAGCGCCCGCTGGCGCTGTCGAATCGGGGGCGGTCGAAGCTGTACCGATTCTCGTCCGGCTCGCGGCCTGTGAAGTCGCTGGCTTCGAGTTTGAGTCTGCTGCCCAGGTTGACGCCCGCCGTGGCGACGCCGAACGTGATGTGCGTCGCGTCCTGCCAGTGGTGGCCCAAGGGCGCGTCGGGGTAATCGTAGGCCAGCAGCCGGTGCATGTAGGTCGGCGGACCCAGCGCCGGCTCGCCGGGGTCGCCCAGATACAAATAGGCGGACTTGCCGCCGCCCAGCAGGTGCGAGTAGGAGGCGGCCAGTTCGCTGACCAGGTCGTGCGGGTGCTGGCGATCGTGCAGGGGCTGGCCGTGCCACGTTTCGCCCGTCTGATACAGCAGCGGGTACCCATACCCGCCCTCGGTGAGCGGGTCCAGGCTGAACATCCCGCGCAGTCCCAGTTGGCCCTGCGGGCCGAGCGGGTGCGAGTACATCCCCATGATCCAGTTGGGCGCGTCGGACCGGCGGTCGCCGCGCCGAGAGCCGACGTCCGTGTAGCGCGGCATCGCCGCCCCGTGGATCATCAGCATGTCGCCATGGGGGCGTATGAGCATCTGGCCGTACATCGGTGAACTCGCCGGGAGCCACGCCGTCCCCGACGCCTCCTGCGACATCGGATCGTTGAGGTCGATGGACGACGTCATGGACATCATCCCGGCCATGCCCGGCATCATCATCTTGTCCATGCCCGGCGCGGCCTGTGTCTGTGTGGGGTTCGTGGCGTCCTGTGCCTGACAGGGCAGCAGCGCCGCCGCGCCGAGCGCGGCGCAGAGCAGCAATCGCTTCATTTTCAGTCGTCCTTGTGAAGATCAGGGGCGTGACGAGACACGCCCCTGGGTGACGGGGGCTGATAAACTAAGCGACAGGAGGTGCGCGGAGAAAGGGCGAGGGGAAGCGCGCGGGGCGCAGTGGGGCGCCGCCCGGCGGTGGCCGCTGCCGGTCGGCAGCAGACCGTGACGCCTGCCGGAGTTGGGGAGTGACGGGCGGCAGGGCGACGGCGGACAAAAACGAAAAACGCCAATCCGGGCCGCCTCCGCCCACACGCGCCGTCAGCAGCCAAGCCGTCGGAGTGAACGTCGGGCGGCACGGGGCCGCACCGGCGGCCTGCCGGCCCTGCGCGGGTGTCTGCTGCGCGGCGAACTTCTTCGCGCAGCAGGGCATGGCGGCCACAGACATCACCATGGACATCGACCGGCCGTGTATCCGGCAGGGCATGGCGTCGGCTGATCGGGCCGGGGCGGCCACCCACTGCGCTGCGTGACGGCACTGCCACACGCCGGGCGTCGGCGGGGCCGAACCCGTCAGCGTCAGAAGCGTCAGAAGAAGCGCGAACACGGAAAACATTGGCCGATGCGCCGCCATGCCGCCATTATACCCGAGGGCGCTCTTTGACGGCGCGCGCTTTTGGGTACAGTGTGGAAACAACAGGAGGGCGGGCAGTCGGTGAGCAAGGAACAGAAGTGGCCGGACACGCTCTGGATCGTGCGCCACGGCGAGAGCGCGGGCAACGTCGCCCGCGAGGAGGCCGAGTCGTCGGGGCAGGATGTCATTCAGATCGCCCAGCGCGACGCCGACGTGGCGCTCTCCGAGCGCGGCGAGAACCAGGCGCGGGCCGTCGGGGGCTGGTTCGGGCGCCTGCCCGCCGCGCAGCGCCCGACCGTCATCCTTGCGTCGCCCTACGTCCGCGCCCAAGAGACCGCGCGCCTGCTGGCCGAGGCCGCCGGATTGGGCGCGGACGTGCCGTTCCTGGTGGATGAGCGGCTGCGCGAAAAAGAATTCGGCATCCTGGACCGCTTGACCTTCCGGGGCATCGCCGAGAAGTACCCCGAGCAGGCCGAGTTCCGGCAGCGGCTGGGCAAGTTCTACTACCGGCCCCCCGGCGGCGAAAGCTGGTGCGACGTCATCCTGCGCCTGCGCAGCCTCACCGACGCCCTCCGGCGCGACTGGCGCGGGCGGGAGCGCGTGCTGGTCGTCAGCCACCAGGTCGTCGTGCTCTGCTTCCGCTACCTGCTGGAAGGGCTGAACGAGGCCGAACTGCTCGCCATCGACCATGCCGAGCAGATCGCCAACTGCGCCGTGTCCTCTTACGAGTTCGACCCCGCGCGGGGCGAGCGCGGCGGGATGACCTTGCGCCTGTTCAACCACGTCGCCCCAGTCGCCCAATCCGGCGAAGACGTCACGCGCGAACCCGACAGCCCCGTGGGGGCCACCTAACCGCTAGCAAGGCCGTTTCTGTTGAACAAAACACCCATCCTCATCACGCCCGGACTTCTGCGCCGGATGCCCCTGCCGGACCATGACGCGGGCGGCGACGACGCCCGCGGCAAGGACAAGCGCGGGCAGACGCTCGCCGTCGGCGGATCGGCGGAGGTCCCCGGCGGCATCCTGCTGGCCGCGACGGGGGCCTTGCGCGCGGGAGCGGGCAAGCTCCAGATCGCCGCGCCGCAGAGCGTCGCGGTGCCGCTCGCCGTCGCCATGCCCGAGGCCCGCGTCGTCGGCCTGCCGGAGCTGCCCTCCGGCGGCCCCAACCCCGCCTCGTCCAGCCGCGTCTTCGACCTGTCGGACGCCGCCCGTGCCGTGCTGTACGGCCCCGGCATGACCGACGAGACCGCCGTGGTCCAACTGCTCCTGCCCGTCCTGCGCCGTCTGACCGACACCGGCGTTGTCCTGGACGCCGCCGCCCTCGCGTGCCTCTCCGAAGCGCCCGATGCCCTCCGAACGCTCGGCGGCAACGCCGTCCTGACGCCCCACCCGGTCGAGATGGCCCTGATGCTCGGCATCGAAAACGACGCCGTCACGGCGGACCCACCGGGCATCGTCTTAGAGGCCGCGTCGAAACTCGGCGCAACGGTCGTCCTCAAGGGCGCCGAGACGTTCATCGCGACGCCGGACGGGACTCTGTACGTGAACCGCGCGGGCAACATCGGCCTGGCCGTTTCCGGGTCCGGCGACACCCTGGCCGGCATCATCACGGGCCTGATGGCCCGTGGCGCGAGCGCCGAACAGGCCGCCGTCTGGGGCGTCTCCCTGCACGGCCGCGCGGGCGACGTGCTGGCCCGCCGCGTCGGCCCCTTGGGCTTCCTCGCCCGCGAGATCCTGCCCGAAATCCCGCCCCTGATGCGCGCCCTCCAGAAGCCGCCGAAGCGCCGTGGGTGATGCTGTGGCTGTGAAAGGGTGGCAGATAGGGGAGGCCATAGTA
>CAXUCQ010000013.1:10131-15926 GCA_964249295.1 uncultured Armatimonadales bacterium
ACGCCCTTAGCCTCGGGCAGAACGCTTTCTCCAGCCCAGGGGTTCAGCCCTGGGCTGCCTTCACAAACCCCCACTGCCGCAGCAACGCATCCCAACGATCAGTGGGCAGGCTGCCGCCGGAGGCCTGGTCATGGCCGTGGCCGAAGTTGCCTTCGCCTTCCTCAATCTCCGTCGCTCGCAGAAACTCCAGCACGTTGATGCCGGACCGAGACCGGGCCGAGAAGTTGACCCGATCCGGCAGGTAGCCGTCGTTCGCGGCGATCACGATGAACTGCGGCAGCCGTGACCGCCAAATCTGCGCGATCAGGGGATCAGCGCGACCTGTCCGGCGAACGTCGGGGCGGCTTTCTTGGCCTCCTCCATCGCCGCTTTGACTTCCTCCCGCGCGGCGCGCAGCGTTGCGACCTCCGAGGCCGTCGAAAGCACCAGCGACTTCGGGTCGGGGTGCGAAAGCAGGGCCTGAACCGCCGCCTCGGGGTCCGGGTGCGACGAGCGCCGCGTGGCGTTGACTAATGCCGTGGCTTCTTTGAGATATTTCGCGGTGTACTTCTTTTTGGCCGCTTCCAGCAGCGGGAACGGCGCGCGCTCGCCCAGGTCGCCCACAACGCCCACTGCCGCGACCCAGTCCAGGTCCGACACGTCGGCCAGGGGCTGACACAACTCCCACATCAGCAGCGAGGTCGTCGGGATGGGGTCCCACGAGTAGGCGCTGACCAGGGTGTCGCCGGGCGGCACGCCCTCGGGCCGGTGGTGGTCCACGAAGCACGTCGGTGCGCCGGGGATGACGGGCGTGGCCTGGCTGCCCATGTCCATCACGAACAGTGCGTCCGGGCGCGCGTCCGTGATACGCTGCCGGTTGGCGGGCGTCCAGACGTTGCGCTCCCGGTCCGGGACAAAGCGCGTCGCTCGCGTGAAGCGCAGCCGCTCCATCGCCCGCTGCCAGACGACGCCCGCTGAGACGCCGTCGGCGTCCACGTCGTGCGCCCCGACGATGCGCCCCGCACGAGGCAGTCGGGACACGAACTCGGCGAAGGCCCGCCGCCCGCTGTCCAAGTCCGGCGTCGGGTTGACTGCTTCTTCCAGTGCTTCACTCATGGTCTGCTTCTGTTTCTAGGGCGTTTGTTTCCGCCAGCCGCCGCACCGTTTCGAGGGTGTCGATCTCCGCCACGGGCTTGTCGTCGCGGATTCGCAGGATGCGCGGGAAGCGCAGGGCGTACCCGCCCTTGTGTCGCGCCGACGCCTGGACGCGGTCGAACGTCACTTCCAGCACGATCTGAGGCTCGACGACACGCACCTTGCCGTGCGCGAACCGCTGGGTCGTGTGCGCCTCGAACCAGTCCGACAATCGCTGAATCTCGGCGTCGGTCAGCCCCGAATAGGCCTTGCCGACGTTCAGCAGGGTGGGGTCCGTCTCGCTCGCGCGCACGGCGAACGTGTAGTCCGACAGGAACCGGCTCCGCCGCCCGCTGCCCACTTCGGCGGACGTGACGACCACGTCGAGCGTCGCCAAGGCCCGCTTGATTTTCAGCCAGTCGCGCCCCCGCCGCCCCGGCTTGTAGGGCGAGTCCGGGTCCTTCACCATCAGACCCTCGTTGCCCCTCGCCCGCGCCTGGGTAAACTCTTCGTCCAGATCGAGGACAGCGTGGAACAGCCTGGAGTCGGCCCGCCGTGTCCGCTCGCCGTCCACCGGCAGGGTTTCCAACCGCGCCCGGCGTTCCCGGAACGGCTCCTCGATCAGAACCTGCCCGTCGGCATACAGCAGATCGTAGGCCACAAACGCCACCGGCACCCGCGCCAGCATCTCCGGCGTCAGCGTCTTACGCCCCAGTCTTTGTTGCAGCTCCTGGAACGGCAGGATGCGCTCGCCCCGCACGGGCAGCAGCTCGCCGTCGAGGATCAGGCCGTCCCCGGTCAGCAGCCCCGCCAGCGCGCCCAGCAGATCGGGGTAGCTCGCCGTGATCTCGTCCAGCGTCCGCGTGAACAGGGCCACCCGGACGTCCCCGATGACCATGCCGTGCAGCGCGTCGTCGCCCGGAACGTGCGGCGCGATGTGCGCCTGGGCGCGGATGCCGTCGTACTTGTCTTCGACGACGGACGGCGTCGGCATCTGCCGCTCCACGTCGGCCAGATCCGCGGCGGGCGTGGCGAGCATGAACCGGAGCGGGTGGAACATCCGCATCCGGGCCTGGTCGAGTTCACCCCGCCGGGCCAGCAGTGCCGTGCGCCCGATGTCGCCTTCCAGCATGTTGACCCACTGGATGCGGGCCACAGCCTCGCCCGCCAGACGCGCGACACCATCCTCGACCGCGCCTTCCTTCAGGCCGATCCGCAGATCGCCCGCCAAGAGCTTGACGAGATACTTGGCCTCAAGGGGCGTGGCCCGACGTAGAAACGCAGTGACCGTCTCGACCTTGCGCTTCGCGCCCGTCGTGTCGGCCAGCGATTCGAAAAACGCCGCGACTTCCCCCAAAGTCAGCGTCGGCGCGAGCGCGGCCTGCGGCGACGCCGCGAAGGCTTCCCCCGCCGCGTCGCCGGGGTCGCCCAGTGTCACCAGTCGCGTGCGTAGCGTGGTCTCGTCACCGCCCGTGACACCTAAAATGGACGCGAGCAGGGCCGCCCCGCCGACGTTGGTGGTGCGCTGGTCGCGCTGCGAGAACGTCTGGCCCGCGAAGTAGCGGGCGGCGTGGAGCAGGTCGTCGTCCGGCAACATCGCCAAGTACGCGCCGAGCAGCGCGGCCTTTTCCAGACGCTTGGGCGTCGCCGCGATCTGCTCCGCTGTCTCGCCGAAATGGACAAAGGCGCTGGGATTCGTCATGGCATCTGTCCGTTCTACGGTCCAGCGTCCCAGAACTGAGGTCCTGGGCTGTCGGGGAGAAGACTGCCCGCCCGTGAAGGCGAGGACTGGCTTCGTGCGCTCCTGCTCTGCCTTTCTGCGCCCGCGTAGGCGGGCAGTCCGCTCTTCATCAGCCCAGGACTTCAGTCCTGGGGACGCTGGGACGCTTCTTGATCGGCTTCAGAGGCTGGGACGTCCCCTGGCACGTCGGGCAGAAGTAGATGATCCGCTCCTTGTCGCCCTCGTCATTGGTGTGCGTGAACTGGCGCTGCTGCCGGACCGTATCGCCGCAGACCAGGCAGGGCAGGTTCGTCCGGCGGAACACGGCGTGCCGCGTCCCCCACTCGCTGCCGGGGCGATACACCAGGCTATGGTCGGCCTGCATCCGGTCGCGCAGGGCTTCGTCAACGGTGAAGCCGCCCGTCGCATACGCCTGCGCCGCGACGGCGGGGATCTCACGGCCCAGGCAGTCCAGGTCGTCCGGCGTGAGTTCTTCCACCAGTCGCCACGGGTCCAGGCGGCACGCGAAAAGCGTCTCCGCCCGCAGGTAGTTGCCGATGCCGGCGGCGACCGTCTGGTCCAGCAGGGCCGCCCCGACCGTGCGCGCCCGGTGTTCCGGGGCCAGCAGCCGCCGTTCAAAGCACTCTCGGTCGAACGCCGCCGGCCCCGCGTCGGGCAGGATGTCCGGCCCCAGACGCGCCAACGTCTCGTTCTGCCGGTACGGGTCGCCCGCGCCGACCTCGAAGATCGGCGCCGACAGCAGGGTCGCCGTCGCACCGACGACTCCGAGCCGCGCCCGCTCCCGCCGGTCGGGCGGCGGCGGATCGTCCGTGACGGCCCAGCGTCCCCACATCAGCAGGTGCGAGTAGAAGAACAACCCGCCCTCGACCGCGCCGAGCAGGTTCTTGCCGTGCGCCCACACCCGCTCCACGCGCCTGCCCACGAACTCGCCGGGGTGTTCCTCCAGCCAGCCGCGCGCCGCCCGCGTCCGGGCCGAAAACACGACGAGCGGCCTGCCCGCCAGCGCCCCGTGCAGCAGGTCGGCGTAGCGTCTGACTTCCGGTCCTTCTGGCATACCCCTATATACCCACGCCGGCTCCGCCCTAGCCGAACGGCCAGGCCGCCGACCCCGCCGCATGGCGGATGTGCGGCCCCGCGCCGCCGGAGTATCATAAGGCCAGTCTCCAGGGCTGAACCCCTGGGCTGAGAAAAGCATCCTGCCCGCCTTCTGCACTCGAAAGCCCAGGGGTTCAGCCCTGGGGACTGACGTAGGAACTCACTGGGAGAAACTCATGTCCAGCCAAACACCGACCGCAACACTGCAAAGCCTGTCCGCGGAGCTGGCCGGCGTCGTCGGGCGCGTCGGCCCCTCCGTCGTCCGCGTCGATGACGGCAGCCGCCTGACCGCGACGGGGGTCGTCTGGACCGCCGACGGGCTGATCCTGACTACCTCGCACGGCGTCGAGCGCGACGAAGACGTGGCCGTGGAACTCGCCGACGGCACGCGCCTGCCCGCCCAGATCGTCGGACGCGACTCCGAATCCGACCTCGCCCTGCTGCGCGTTTCGGCGGGCGGCCTGCCGGCCGTCGCCCGCGCTGCGGACGGCGATGTGCAGGTCGGCCACCTCGTCCTCGCCCTCGGCAGGCCCGGCGGCGCGGGCCTGCAGGCCACCCTGGGCATCATCAGCGCCCGGCTGGAAGCGCAGAACGACGGCCAGCCCGAATACCTGCTCCACACCGACGCGAATCTCTACCCCGGCTTCTCCGGCGGCCCGCTCGTCAACGTCGCCGGGCAGATGGTCGGCCTGGCCAACCTCTCGTTCGGGCGCGGCCAGGGCGTCGCGCTGGGCGTCCCGATCCTCGGCAGCGTCGCCCAGGCGCTGCTGACCCAAGGCGGCGTTTCGCGTGGCTACCTGGGCGTCAGCACCCAGAGCGTGCCGCTGCCCGAGACGCTGCGCGCGTCGCTCGATCTGACCCAGGCGCACGGCCTGCTGATCGTGCAGATCGGTGACGGCAGCCCCGCCGAGCGCGGCGGCCTGCTGCTGGGCGACATCCTGCTCGGCCTTGACGGCCACCCCGTCGAAGACGCCGACACCCTGCGCCGGCGTCTGCGCGCCCTCGCCGCCGGCCAGTCCGGCGCGCTGACGCTCGCCCGCGGCGGCCAGAAGCAGGACCTGAGCCTGGCGCTGGGGGCGCAGGCTTAGAACATCGGCGTTTAGCCCCGCAGGGGCTACGTGGGTTCAATAGCCCGGCCCTTCAGAGTCGGGTGATAAGGATGGAGACGCCTATGTCACTCAACGCCCTTGCACCCCTGGCGGGCGAAACAACGGCGATGGTGGAAAACGTCCGCCGCGGCGTCGTGGTCGTCTACTCGCGCCACGGCCACGGCTCGGGCGTGGCCTGGGACGCAAGCGGGCTTGTCGTGACAAACCATCACGTCGCCCCACAGGGGTCGGCCAAAGTCGAACTGGCCAGCGGCACGATGCTCGCGGCGGAGGTGATCGCCCGCGACACGGGCCATGATCTCGCCCTGCTGCGCCTGGACGCGCGCTCCCTGCCGGCGTCCGCCCTCACGTCGGTCCCCGTCGGCGACTCCCGCCGCCTCGCCGTCGGCGAACTGATCGTGGCCGTCGGACACCCGCACGGCGTGCGCGGCACGGCGACGCTGGGCATCGTCAGCGCCGGGGGTGGAGAGACAGGGCGCGGCCACGCGCGGCGCGACCTGCTGCAGGTCGACATCGCGCTCGCGCCGGGTTCGTCCGGCGGCCCGCTCGTGGACGCGGCGGGGCGTGTCGTCGGCATCGCCAGCATGATCATGAGTCCGGGCATCGCCCTCGCCGTGCCGAGCCACATCGTGCAGGCGTTCGTGCGGCAGGCGACAAACGCCCCACGGGAACGCCAGGCCGCCTCGCGGGTGTTGAGTGGGGATCACCGCACATGGCCGAAACAGAAACCATCCGTG
>CAXUCQ010000013.1:15936-19467 GCA_964249295.1 uncultured Armatimonadales bacterium
CGTCCTGATCGTGGCGGCGTATGCCTCCGTCCGCGCCGGCCTGCACGCCCTGCTGGCCGACGCGGGGGGCCTCGTGCTCGTCGGCGACGCTTCCGGGAGCGACGAGATGGCCCGCCTGCTGCCCGCCGCCGCTCCCCGCGTCGTGCTGTGTGACGACACCGAGGACGACGGGGCGAACGTCCTGCGGGCGCTTGCCGGGGCGGGTATCGGCTTGGCGTGGCTGAGTGACGACGCCGCCGTGGCGGGGTCGTTCGCCGGATCGGCGCTGCCGGGCTGTGCGCTGCTGCACAAAGACGCGGACGGCCCGGAGATCGTCGCCGCCGTCCGCGCCGTCGCCGCCGGGCTGGTCGTCCTGGACCGCACGTTCGCGCCTCTGCTCTCGCACCCCGCCGGCAGGGCCGTCTCCGCCGCAGGCGGGCCGCCGCGCGCCGACCCGCTCACGGCTCGGGAACGCGAGGTGCTGCAGTTCATGGCCCAGGGCCTGCCCAACAAGCAGATCGCCGCCCGCCTGGGCATCAGCCCGCACACCGCCAAGTATCACGTCGCCGCCGTGCTCGCGAAACTCGGGGCGACAAGCCGCGCGGAAGCCGTCACCCTGGGCGCGCGTCGCGGCGACCTGCTGCTGTAAAGGGCGTGGACCTCCAGCGCCAGCCCCCCAGGACGCATTCTGAGAAAAAGCTTTGGGAAGACTGTGGTGTGCGGCGAGGGCTAATGGTTGGGAACGGTGAATTTGGCCGGGCCGGCTTCAAGGCGGCCTGTCCAGCACTTCTCGGCCGCGGACGGCGGCACTTCGTAAGCGGCGTCTGCCTCGTAGGCGCCGGGCGCCAAGGGCTGGTCGCCGTTGATCGGCTGCTGCGCCCAGGCGGCGAGGTCGATGGTGTTTGTCAGGCGGCCCCCGGCGTCGAGGTGGGCGGTGATGCGCGCTGACTCGTCCCGGTCGGCCACAAAGGCGAGCGTCCGGCTGTGGCCGTGGGCGTCTCTCAGGTGGATCGTGTACCAGTCGTACTGGTCCTCGCCGGCTTCCACATGGCTGAACACCTCGAGCGGGCTGTGGCCGACGTTTTCCAGGGACAGACGGACGGTCGCGCCTTCGGCGGACAGGCCCAGGCGCAGGCCGTGGGCGGGGTGACTCCAGGCGACGGCCTCATGGCCGGGCGGCGTGGGGTGTGCGTTCATCTTGGGGATCTTCTTTCCTGCCGCCCCCGGCGCGTGTCCCGGCAGCAGCAGACAGGCGGCGAGGGCGAGCGACAGGCCGGCCATGCCGGGTCGCGGCGATTGTCGGGCTGTTCTCACGTCAGTCCTCGAGCTGGATCTGCATGGTGTAGGTGGACCGGGTCGCACCGCCGCCGGCCGTGACCGCGCCGAACGGGGGACCCCATGCGGTGGACACGATCCGGTCGTCCGAGGACAGCGCGTTGTAGTTCCAGGCCTCCAGTTGGACCGGCCCGGTGAACGGCGCTGCGGCGCTCAACGGCACGCGGAAGCTGTGTTCGTCCCCGTCGTCCATCTTGAACTTGTCCGTCGCGCTCGCGGCCCCGCCGGCCCCGGTCAGTTTGACGTACACCTTGTCGTCAAGAAAGCGCCCCTCTTTTTTGTTGACGTGGACATCCACTTTGGCGTGCCGCCGTCCCATCTCCGCCTCCAGGGCCGTCCTTTCAAAGGACTTGTTGGAGCGGTCAACGCCGGGGCCGGTGGGCAGTGCGCCTTCCTGTGATTTGACCAGGTTCAGGCGCGCGAGCAGATCCCGCGTGGTCATGGCTCCGGGCGCGACGGCCGCCGAGTCGACCGTCGTGACGGGGAGTTTCACCGCGTCGTGGGTGGTGCCGGTCGTGGAGTCGGTGAAGGACAGGCCGTTCCACTTGGCGGCGGCGGCCATGAAGTCCGCGGTGGGAGCGCCCGCCCGGACGATCCGAACGGAGGCCGGGTCCAGCGCCGCGACGCCGGCGGCGTCCGACTTCCAGCCCCACTCGACGGACCCCAGGTAGGTGTTCGCCATCGGGCCGTCCAGGATCAGGGCCGTGGTCTCGAACGTCTGGGTGTACTGCTGCCCGGCGAAGCTGATGTATCGCACCGGGCTGTCCGTCATCCAGGCCTTCACGGCCGGCTCGAACGACCCGTCGGGCTTCTTCTTGTGCGAGCCGAAGCCGGCGTTCGAGCTGGCCGGGGTGTCGGTCAGGCTGGCCGAGGCGTGTTCAGGGACCGCCTCAGTCCCCGGAGTGCCGCCCACGCCCGGCACAGCGTCCTTGCCCGGCTTGTTGTGGACGCCGTACAGCGGGTTGGTGGTCGGCAGGGTGGAACCGGACGCCGTGTCGACCCGGTCGATGCCCCGGCCCACGTCGCCCTCACCCGTCGTCAGGGCGTCGGGGAATTTGGTGCGCGCGTTCTTGGGCGTGTCAACCGGCCCGCCCGCCGTGGTCGATTGGAACGTCTTGACGGTCTGGGTCAGGCCGATGTTGTCGGCTTGGACCAGAGCGTTGGGCGTGAATTCGAGTCGGATGTCCGCGCCGACGCTTTTCGTCGCGCCGGCCAGGCCGTTCTTGGCCGCGTAGGTGGGGGTGTCGAACGAACCGCCGTTGGTGTCCACGGCCCGCTGGACGCCCGGCCCGGCCTGGCCGGTCGTCACGGCGGGCGCGTCGCGGCGCATCACTTGGCGCTGGGCCTTTTTGTCCGCTCCTGACGACCTGCCGGCACTGCCCTGCTGGACGACGTGTGTCAACTCGTGAGCCAGCAGGCGCTTGCCCGCCGCGCTGCCGGGGTCGTACTCGCCCGCACGGAACGCGATGTCGCTGCCCAGCGTGTAGGCGCGCGCCGCCAGGTGCTCGGTGGACTGTGAGGCCTGGGAGTCCGTGTGAATCTTGACCTGGGAGAAGTCGTGGCCGAACCGAGGCTCCATGAACGCGCGCGTCGCCACGTCCAGCGGCTGACCGCCGCCGGCCAGCCCGGTCGAAACGGCCCCGGAGGCGTCCGGCAGGGTGCCTGCTGAGGCGTCCCCGGACTCCTTGCGCTGGAGGCCTGTTTCGGGCGCGCCGCCCTCCGACAGCGAGGTCGGGTCCGCTTCTGCGGGCGCTTCGGCGCGCATGACCGTGTCGGCCATGCTGTCGGCCTCCCGCTCAAAGCTGTCGCCGGGGGTGTTGACGCTCAGTTTGGTTTGAGGCGCAAAGACGGCGATGCGGCTGAGGGAGTGGCCGGCGTGGGAGACGCCTGGCGGGGCCGTCGGGCCGAACGGGCGGACGGCGGTCAGAGAGGGATGAACGGCATCACTGCCGGCCTTGTTGAAAGGGTGTTTCAGTCGCTCCTGGGTCACACGCGGCTCCTTTCAGGGCGGAACATGAAGACACTTCAGCCGTTCCTGTGTCTTTTCTACAAGGATTTTACCACAAAGAGTGTACCATTTCTCCCGCGACTCCGCCACTGGCCCCGGCTGATTATTGTCATCAGAATGGAACGGTCCTGGTGGAACCCCTCTGCGGCAGGAGAATCCGCCTGTCTCCCCGAACCTGGCGGCATCTCGCCCCGTAAGGATGCCGTATG
>CAXUCQ010000014.1:0-14334 GCA_964249295.1 uncultured Armatimonadales bacterium
GATCAGCATCGCCGTGCGGGGCAGCGGCGCCGCGGTCCTCGCGTCGACGCTCCGCCCGGTCGAGTTCGCCGGCGCGGCGCCCCGCCCCCTCCCCCCCCGTGCCGGCCGCGGGAGCGCCGCCGGGGGCCAACCCGTCCGCGCCGGCCCCGGCGCCGCCGGTGATCGAGCCGCCGGTGATGGTGACGACCCCGCCGCCGATGGAGATGGCGTCGAAGCCGGTGATGACGCCGCCGGTGACGAACGCCGTGCCGCTGTCGACGCCGCCGGTCGACGAGGGGGCAAGGCCGATGTCCAGGCCGTCGGACAGCGACGCCGCCCCGCCGGAGAGCGTGCCGCCCGCCGCCAGCGTGAACGTCGCGCCGTTGTCGAGAGCGACGGCGGCGCCGGGGGTGGCCGTGGCCGTGTACGAGTTGACGGTGGTGCTGATCGGGCTGCCCTGGTAGGTGCCGCTGGTGCCGGTCCCTTTGACCGTCACGTTGTCAATGCTCTGGAAGCCGGAGAGCGTCTGCGCGGACGCGGACGGCGCGAGCAGGGCGGCCAGGCCCAGCGCCGCGACGGCGGGAAGGATGATGCTGCGTGTCATGGTGGTCGTGCCTCGTTCGAACGGGTGAAAAATGACCGGGGACTTCTCGGCGGGTGGTCGAAGCGTGCGCCGCGTCAGCATTATACCCCAGCGGGCGGGCAATGAGACGCCCCCGGCAATTTGTGCCGGGGGCTGAGACCCACCTCCCCGCTGCGCTGGGGTCCTCCCGGAACGGGAGGATGAGCGAGTGGAGGGCATGAAACTTGTGCTGCTGATCCTCCCGTTCCGGGAGGAACCTGTGAGCGTAGCGAACAAGGAGGTGGGTTCTTCCCTTGACATTCAGACCTCCGCGCGTGTATACTATTGGCCCCAAAGCGAGTCGATGGATTTAGAAGCGGAGAAGACAGTGGACGCGAGCGAGATCAATCCCGAAGAGTTATACGACGTCGCCATCATCGGCGGCGGCCCCGTGGGGCAGTACGCGGCGTACTACGCGGGCCTGCGCGGCATGAGGACCAAGGTCATCGACAGCCTGCCGCAGTTGGGCGGGCAGTTGTCGGCGCTTTACCCGGAGAAGTACATCTTCGACGTGGCGGGCTACGCGCGGGTATACGCCAAAGAATTGGTCGAGAACCTGACCGAGCAGATGATGCAGTACCAGCCCACGCTGGCGTTGGACGAGAAGGTGACGAATCTCACGTCCAACGGCGTCGTGGCGATGACCACGGAGCGCGGGGCGTCGCACTACGCCAAGTCGGCCATCATCGCCTGCGGCGTCGGGGCGTTCATGCCGCGCAAGATGGCGGCGGCGGGCATCGAGGAGCTGGAAGGGCGCGGCGTTCACTATTTTGTGAATGACACCAGCAGTCTGGCCGGCAAGCGATTGATGGTGGTCGGCGGCGGCGACAGCGCGTTCGACTGGACGATGAACCTGTACGACACGGCCAAGAGCATCGTGCAGATCCACCGCTCGGACAAGTACAAGGCGCACGAGGACAGCATCGCCAAGGTGATGAGTCTGCCGATCGAGTTTAAGCCGTTCTTCGAGGTGAAGAGCGTCCACGGCGAGGAGCACGTCGAGGGCGTGACGATCTTCGACAACCGCACCAAAGAGGAGTTCGAGTACGAGTGCGACGAGCTGCTGCTGAACCTGGGCTTTCTGACAAACTTAGGCCCGATCAAGCAGTGGGGGTTCGAGATCGTCGGCAACTCCATCCACGTCAACTCGCGGATGGAGACGAACATCCCCCACGTTTACGGCGCGGGCGACATCGTGACGTATGACGGCAAATTGAAGCTGATCGCGACGGGGTTCGGCGAGGCCGCGATTGCCGTCAACCACGCCAAGGCGGCGGTCGACCCGACGGCCAAGGTCAACCCCGGCCACTCGTCGGAGAACGTGCGGGATAAGAAGCCGCACTGAGCGACAAGAGGACGGCGCGACCCGATGGGTCGCGCCTTTTCCTCTGTCGGCCACAATCCGTGTTATAATGGACTACTTTCACGTTCGGGGGAGTGGTGATTTGCCGACGGAAGCGACGACGGTCGAAGCGGCCCTTGCGGAGCGGTTGGACGAACGGCTTCTGGCCGAGTACGCCGCGCGTCTGGGCGCTCTGCGGTACACGAGCGTCGGCATGGTCGAGGCCTTGATCCTGTCGCCGCGCATGGACGAGCACCGGCAGGTATCGGCGCTGGACGTCGTGCCGGATGAGGGCGTCGTGGGGCAGTACCCCGGCAAGCAGTGGTGGCGGGGCAAGCGCTCGATCGGGCGGCAGATCACGACCGTCAACGCCGAAGTGCTGGGCGTCCTGGGCATCGCCTGTGATGTCCCCGGCGACAATGTCATCATCGGCGGCCTCGACCTTTCGCAGTTCGACCCCGGCGACGTGCTGCGGGTGGGGGACGCCCTGCTGGTGGCGACGCCGACGCCGCACCGGCCCTGCGCGAAGTTCGCGCGCCGCACGAGCCTGACCAAGATGAAGGCGATCAGCGCCGGGCGCTATCGCGGCACGATGTTCAACGCGCTGCGCCCCGCGACGCTGCGCGTTGGCGACGAAGTCGAACGCCTGATCGTCAGCCGTCCTTAGCCTACACTTTCCTGTCGCCGCTGACACGCGAATGGTGCGCCGCGCCCGCGCACCGAGTATAATACGTGTCAATGGCCGAACCCATGCCGCCACTTCCCGCACCCCGCCGCGCCTCGCCTCGGTGGGTCCAAGCCGCGTTCCTGGTCGTCGGGCTGGACCTGCTCGGCCTGTACGTGTATCTGGGGCGGCGCGACTTTCTGCTCAACCCCGTCTGGATCTACCTGACGCTGTACGCCGTGCTGTTCGGCGGGTATGTCTACGCCGCCGGGCGTCTGCTGCCGCGCCTGCCGCGTGCCGGCAGCCGCCGGCTGCTGCCCGTGATCCTCATCCTGGGCGTGCTGTTCCGGCTGGCCGTGCTGCCCGCGCCGCCGTCACTGTCCACGGACATGTACCGCTATGTCTGGGACGGGCGGCTGACGATGCACGGCATCAACCCGTACCGCTGGGCGCCCAATGCCCCCACGCTGCGCTCCCTGCGCGACGCGACCTGGGAGCGGATGGAGTACAAGCCGTTCCAGACCATCTACATGCCGGTCTCGCAGGCGGTCTTCGCGGGCTGCAATGCGCTGTTCGGCGAGAGGCTGATCGGCTTCAAGGCCGTCTACACGCTGTTCGACTGCGGCGTGGTGCTGCTGGGCGTGCTGCTGCTGAAGCGCCTGGGCCGGTCGCCGACACAGATCATCTGGTACGCCTGGTGTCCGCTGCCGATCACGGAGGTGGCGCTGGCCGGGCATCAGGACGTGGTCGGCGTGTTCTTCCTGCTGGCGACGTTTCTGCTGGCGATGCGGCCCCGGACGGTCGGCTGGGCGGCCCTGACGCTGGTGGCGAGTGTGCTGACCAAAGGCTTCGCACTGCTGCTGCTGCCGCTGTTCATCCGCAACTACGGATGGCGGTTCGGATTGATCGCCGCGTGCGCCTTGCTGTATCTGGGGATGCCGATGTGGGTCTACCTGCCCGAGTTCCTGCACGGCATGAATCAGTACCTGGAAAACGTCCACGCGAACGCGGGGCTGTTCCACGCCGTCAACATGGCGCTGCAGCCCATGACGCGCTTCCACTACGCGATCACGCAGAAGCTGGCGGACGCGGCGATCGTCGCCGTCGCGGCCTGGGCGGCGTGGCGGCCCGCCCTGTCCTTCAACGACCTGCTGCGTCGCGGTTTCATCGTCCTGGCGGTGACGCTGCTGGTCGTGCCGACGCTGTTCCCGTGGTACCTGCTGTGGACGCTGCCCCTCGCGGCGATGGTGGGGCGACGGCCTTCGTGGGCGTTCATCCTGCTGACCGGGCTGGTCGTCCTGCTGTACACGTTTTACATCTCTATCTACGCCTACTGGTGGACGCCGGTCGCGGAGTATCTGCCCTTCTACGTCGTGATGGCCCTGGAGTACCGCCGCTGGCGTGGGACGCAGCCGGGCGTGCCGCCGGCTCAGGGACGACTGGTGCCGATGGAGCAGTGGGGTGCCGGGGTAGCGAGACAGGACGCCGTCCCCGGCCCGCCGCCGGGGCGATACACCGTCTGAAAGAATGCCTCCTCGTGCGTGTGATGACCTACAACATCCGCGGCGGGCTGGGACTGGACGCAAGGCGCGACACGGCTCGCATCGCCGCCGCCGTCTTGTCCCAAGACCCGGACATCGTGTGCTTCCAGGAGGTCCACCAGCGTCTGCCGTGGAGCGGCTGGGTAGACCAGCCCCGGCGTTTGGGGGATGCGCTTAACCTGCAGTTTGTTTTCCAGCCGAACTTGCGCTTCGGCTTTGGCGGCTACGGCCTGGGCGTGGCGACGCGGTTCCCGATCCTCCGAGTGAGACGCCACCGGCTGCCGAGCGTGGGCGAAAAGCGCGGAGCGTTGGAAGTCGAGATCGCCACCCCGGACGGGCCGGTGACGGCCTTCTGCACACACTGGGGCTTGAAGCGCGAAGAACGGGTGCGCCAGGGGCAGGCGATGGCGGAGCGGATGCGGCGCGTCCAGACGCCTCTTGTCCTGTGCGGCGACCTGAACGAGCGTCCCGAAGCGGATTACGTCAGCGCGATGCTGGCGCGGGCCGACCTCCGCGACTGTGGCGCGGCGACGGATCTGCCGACGTATCCCTCCGATGGCCCGACGGCCAGGATCGACGTCCTCTGCGTCTCGCCCGATCTCGGTCTGGAACGGCTGTGGGTGGTCGAAACACCCGCCTCGGACCATCTCCCCGTCGTTGCCGATTTGCGCCGGCAGGGTTAGCCGGGTGGCTTCTGGGTGGCTGCGTCCGCAGGGGCGACCGGGAGCGCGATCCCCCCGCGCCCGTTCCGGCCGTTCTGGAAGTCCCCCTGCGGCGCGGCTGGAGTGGCCGACTGAGCCGCGCTGTAATACAGGTGTATGCCTTTGCCGGCGATCACGGACCCGGACACCGTCATAAGCGCGAGCAGGAGCAGCTGCCGGACGACCTCGGTCAGGCCTATCCCGATGCCTTCAGCCGGCGGGGCGGCCGCCCCGGCCTTGACGGGCAGTTCCAGCCCCGGCACCGGGGAGCGGAACAGGGACCAGGCCAGCCCGAAGACCAGGCAGAGCAGGCCGACTCCGATCAGAAAAACGAGAGCCGCAAGGATGCGCCCAGGGGTGTCTCTGTGTGTGTTCACGGAGGCCATCGCGTCATACCAACTTCCCGAAAAGCAACTTCAAGGTCATCATAACACAGGCCCGTTTCCCGTGTCAAGCGCCGAAAACTAGCCGCGCAAACCCGTTTGAATCTGTGGTAAGATGCTGTATGAGCTTTTCTCACCGGGCGTGTCTGCGCGGATTTGCCGTGCCGCTGCTTTGTATGACGACGCTGGCGGCGTTTTGGTTCGCGGCCCCGGCGCGCGCCCAGATCTCGATCACCGCGCCGTCCGCCGCGCAGGCCCGGCAGATGCAGGCGTGGTACGAGCGCCACATCCCGCCACGCTTCCGCGCCCGCTCCCCGATCCTGGTGCGCGAACTGGACGATGCCCACATGGAGGCGTACCTCAAAGGCGACGACACGGACGACGCGGCGGGTCCCATGTCGCATGCCGACGATGACGCCGGCGACATCGACGGCATCTTCGAGAGCGGCCCCGACCGCATCACGCTGCGCCTCTGCGCCCCGGACGGCGTCGATCTGTTCACCTTCGCCCACGAATACGGCCACTACGTCTGGTTCCATCTGCTGAGCGGCGATGACCGGGCGCGGTACGCGGCCGTTTATCAGCGCCAACTGGCCGACCATCACCTCGTCACCCGGTACGCGGCCACGGACTTGGAGGAGGGGTTCGCCGAAGCGTTCTCGTTCTACGCCTGTGAGCCTTTGATGCTGGCGCACCGCGACCCGGCGTCGTTCCACTTCTTGGCCCAGTGTGCCGGCCCTGCGCGGTCCTGAGCCGATGACGGGCGCCGGACATCTCCCCGAGGCGCGTGCCGCACGGCCTGAAGACGCCGAGTCCGTCCTTCAGACCCTCTGCGCGGCCTTCGGCATCGACCCCGACAGCGCCCGTCCTCTGTTCTACCGCGACCCTTTCTTCGATCTCATCCACAAGCGCGTTCTGACAACGCCCGAGCACGGCGTCGTCAGCACATTGACCGTCGTCCCGTCCGTCCTGCGGGTCGGCGATGCGCTCGTGCCGACCGCCGGCATTGCCGGCGTTGCAACGTCCCCCCGCCACCAGCGCTGCGGCCATGCGGGCCGGCTGCTTTCCGCGACGGTCGGCGCGCTGGCCGACGAACTGCCCTATCCCCTCGCCGCGCTGTTCCCTTACTCTTACGGCTTTTATCGGCGATTCGGCTGGGCGACGGCGTCTCGCGCGCTTGTCTGGTCCGGCCCGACGGCCTGCTTGCCGCCGTACCGGGAGGCCGCCTGTGTCCGGCCGATTCGCGCACAGGCCGGACCGGACCGAGCAGCCGTCCGCAGGCTGCATGAGGGCGCGACACGGACGCGCACCGGCGCCTGCCGGCGTGACGCCCGCCGCTGGAGCGTGATCGAGGACTTGACCCCCAGCCGTCAGACGGTTGTCTATGAGGAACACGCCGGCGCCATCGACGGCTATCTGTTCTTCGAGCCGCAGAAGAGCGGCGCCCAGTCGACGGTGATCGTCCAGGAGATGCACGCGCGGACGGACAGCGCGCGGCGCGGGCTTGTCGGCTTTCTGGCGCGGCGGGCGGAGGCGACGCGGGTCGAGTGGGAGGCCTCCCCCGAGGACCTGCAGCGTTTCGGCCTGCTGTCGCTGCCGTCCCAGGAGTGTCAGCCGCAGATCACGTCGAAGCCCGGCATGATGCTGCGATTGATCGACGTGCCGGCGGCGCTGGGGCTTCTCCATCCGGCCCGGTTCGCGCCCATCCTGAAGCCTTCCGGGCAGACGCTGACATTGCGGGCGGCGGACGCTCTGCGCCCCGCGAACACACAGCCGATCCGACTGCACGCCACGGGTGTCCATGCCGGAAGCCATGCGGATCGAGACTGGCTGGCCGCCGATGTTTCTGTGCTTTCGCAGCTCTACGTCGGGTATCTGACGCCTTCCGAAGCCGCGTCCTTGGGTTCGCTGACGGCTTCCTCGCCGGAGGCGCTGCTGCTGGCGGACCGCCTGTTCCCTGCCCGTCAGCCGTTCGTCTCCCCGGTCGATCAGTTCTGAGCAGGAATCGGCGTCCCCCGGCCCGAACTCCTAACGCTCATGCCACGCAAGACCAACGAAAAGATCACCCCCCGCGCCCTCATGGAGCTGAAAATGCCGGGCGAGGTGCGCGTCGCCCCCGACGGCTTGCGCATTGCCTACTCCGTCAGTGAAACTGACTGGGACGAGAATCGCGTCACACAGCACGTCTACGTCACCACGACCGCCGACGAGGCCGAGCCGCGTCAGGTGACGCGCGGCTACGACGGCGAATCCGACCCGCGCTGGTCCCCGGACGGCAGATGGCTGGCCTTCCTGACGGCGCGGGAAGGCGACGAGCCGGAGGACGACGAGCCGGACGACGATCCGAAGTCACAGGTGTATCTGCTGCCGATGGACGGCGGGGGCGGCGAGGCGGAAAAACTGACCGCCGCGCCCGAAGGCGTGGCGGATTACGACTGGCTGCCGGACTCGTCCGGCATTGTTTATCTGGCCCGTGAGCCGCGCCCGAAGCCGCTGCAGGCCGTGCATGACGACAGGCAGGACCGCAAAGACGACGTCGTCGTGGAGCGGCTGGAGAAGTTCCGCTTCCAGATCTGGCAGATCGGTCGAGAAGACAAAAAAGCGAAGCTCGTCCACCCCGGCGACTTCGGCATCGGCGAGATCGCCGTCTCACCGGACGGGAAGCGCGTCGCCTTCACGACGAACTACACCGGCGAGGTCAACGACTACCACCAGGCCGATGTCTGGACCGTCGCGCCGGAAACGGGCGAAACGCGCCGGCTGACGGACGGCCCCGGCGGCAAGTATCACCCCGTCTGGTCGCCGGACGGGGAGCAGGTCCTCTTCGTCCGCTCCCTCGACCCCGACCGCTCGTACTCCCAGGAAAACCTTTTCGCCGTCCCCGCGACCGGCGGCGAGATCGTCAACCTGACGCAGGACCTCCCGCACGACGTGACGGGCTGGCAGGGCGTCCGACATGACGCCCAGGGCCACGTCTACGTCCTCGCGGCCTTGGGAACGACGACGGCGCTCTACCGTCTCGCGGGCGGCGAGTTCGTGCCGGTCGTCCATGACGAGCAGCACATCCACGACTACCACGTCGGGCCGGACGGCGGCATCGCCTTCGTCGCCAGCAGCACCCTCGACGTGCCGGAACTGCTCTGGCTCGCGCCGGGAGTGACGGAACCCGTCACGCTCACCGATCTCAACGAAGACTGGGCCGAGCAATACGCCCTGGCGCCGACCGATCTGGTTTCGTGGCCGTCCGCCGACGGCCTGGAGATCGAAGGTCTGCTGACGTATCCGACGGATTTTCAGGCGGGCAAACCGTGTCCTCTCATCGTCGCGCTCCACGGCGGCCCGCACGCGCGCACCCTGCAGGCGCTTTCCCCCTTCACCGTGTCCCAGGTCTACGCCGCCGCCGGGTACGCCGTCCTGTCGCCGAACTACCGGGGGAGCGAAGGCTACGGCAACGAGTTCGGCATCGCCAACCAGGACGACTTTGGCGGCGGCGATTATCGGGACGTCATGGCCGGCGTGGACTGGCTGATCAACGAGGGCGTCGCCGACCCGAACCGCCTCGCCGTGACCGGCGCCTCCTACGGCGGCTTCCTGACAAACTGGATCATCGGCCACACGGGCCGCTTCCGGGCCGCCGTCTCCGAGTTCGGCATCTTCAGCCTCGTGACGGACTTCTCGCAGTCCCAGGCGCCGCGCTGGGAGGTCGAGTACCTGAACGGCCACCCGTGGGAGCGCCCCGACGCCTACGCCGCGCAGTCGCCGGCCAGCTACCTTCAGAACATCAACACGCCCGTTCTGCTGCTGCACGGGGAAGGCGACGGCAACACGTTCATCGCCAACTCGCAGGAGATGTACCAGTCGCTGCGACTGCTGGGCAAGACCGTCCAGTACGCCCATTACCCCCGCGAAGGACACGGCATCGGCGAGCCGGAGCACCGCCTGGACGAGATGCGCCGCATCCTGAACTGGTTCGACCAGTATGTTCTCGGCGGCGGCACGCGGCAGGCTTACCGCATCGGCGACAGAATCGCCCACAACGGCTGGGAACTGACCGTCGCCCACGCGACACTGCCCACCTATGCCGGGCGCGGCGGCGACGAAAATCGGTACGTGGAAGTGGCCTTCGTGCTGCGGGACGCCCAGGAGGCACGGCGGCCACTAACCATCACACCTAGCGACCTGTCACTCACGCGCACGGCTGCGGCGCGGGCGAGGAACGGCCGCCCGGTCGGCCTGCCCGTGGATGTCCTGGGTGAGAAAGTGCTGGCGGAAGGCGCGAACTGGAAGTTCGCCTTCACCCCGGCGGAGGGTGACAAAGGCATCAACGAGCGCGGCCTTGCCGTGCCTGTGGCAGTGACGTTCCGTGTCGGCAAGACGGCGGGAGAGTATCGGTTTACCGTCAAGGACTTTCCGCCGGTGATGATGGACGTTCCTGTCGAGGACAAGGATGAGACCGAGAAGACGAAAAAAGTCATAACTCGGCCTCCCTCTGGCTCGTCTTCTCCCTCTCGGTCGGTGTAACGGGCCGTGTCAGGCGTCGGCGGAGAGTGCGACGTCTTTCTGGGCGTCAAGGGCAGCGAGCCGCTCTTCCAAAGCCGCGCGGACCAGGCGATACGTGTCACTGCCGAGCGGCAGACGTTTAGGAGCGGGGTGCTGATCGACGGAGTCGATCATCGCCTGAGCCACTTTGACGGCGTCACCAGGCATCGGGAACGCATCGGTCGCCACGGCACGGCGGACATCGTCCGCCGGGGTGTTCTGATAAACGTCCATGGCCGGAGGACTGACGAGACTGCCTGCAAAGCTGGTCCGCGTCGCGCCCGGCTCAACGATGGTGAACTCGATGCCGAACGGGGCGACCTCCTGGGCGACCGTCTCGACAAAGCCTTCAACGCCCCATTTCGTCGCGTGATACAGGCTAAAGCCGGGGAACGTCACCTGGCCGCCCGTTGAGGATAGTTGCAGAACGCGACCACCTCCTTGTGCTCGGAGGTGCGGCAGGGCCGCGCGGATCACTTGAATGGAGCCGATCAGGTTGGTGTTGATCTGGTGGATGATCTGGTCGTCGGTCAGTTCCTCGGCGGCCCCGAACAGGCCGTAGCCCGCGTTGCTGACGACCACATCAATGCGGCCCAAGGCGCGGAATGCCTCGTCCATGACCCGGTGGATCGCCGCCGTGTCGGTCACGTCGAGCGCTTGCGGCACGAACCGGCCGCCGTGTCGGGCTTGGAGGTCGTCAAGCGTTTCCAACCTGCGGGCGGTGCCGGCCACCCGGTCGCCCCGCTCTAAAAGTCGCTCCGTCATGACGCGGCCCAGCCCACTGCTGACCCCCGTAATAAACCAGGCCCTCGTGTCAGTCTCGGACAGTTCTTTGTTGTCGGGCATTGTGAAACTCCTTGCTTCTCGCATCCGTGCCGCGCTGTGTGTGAAGAGATGTGTGCTGTCATTGTGGCGGCGAGGAGCAACAAAAGGACAATCCGATCCAAGCGTGTTTTTGCCTGATCCTGCGGACCGGATTCTGGATGGAGGGGCGCGTGGTAAACTGTGAGGGACAAGTGGAGAAAACGAAACGATGCACAGACACTTCCGTCACAGCGAAGTCTTGGCGCACGAACCTCAGCAGTCGGAACTGGCGGCGCTTGTTGAGCGTCACACCCGCCGCGACGGGACGCATCCGACTGCGGTCGCCTCCCTGCAGCTGTTCCGCTCCTCGGTCCGCTTGGCGCCTGTGTACGGTCTCTACGAGCCTTCGCTGTGCTTGATCGCCCAGGGCAGCAAACGGGTGATGCTGGGGGAAGAGGCATACGGCTATGACCCAAGCCGCTACCTGTTGGTGTCCGCGGATCTGCCGGTCGTGGCCCATGTGAACGAAGCCGCGCCACAGTCGCCGTACCTGAGTCTAAGCCTGGGCATCAACCCCGAACAGATCGCTTCGCTGATTGCCGAGACGGACCTGCCGACAGCGTCAGGCAGGCTCGCCTCGGGGCGCGGCATCTCCGTCGGGTGCATCGATCCGCCGCTGCTCGACGCGGTGACGCGCCTTGTGAGGCTGCTGGAGACGCCGCGCCACATCGCTGTGCTCGCCCCGCTTGTGGTGCGTGAGATTCTCTACCTGATGCTGGTGGGGCAGGCGGGCGCGAGTCTGCGGCGGATGGCCCTCGCGGGCGGCGAGCGGCAGGAGATCAGCACAGCATTGCAGTGGCTCAAAGCCCACTTCGCCGAGCCGCTGCGGATCGAGAACCTGGCCCGCCAGGCGCACATGAGTCCGTCCGTGTTCCACCACCACTTCAAGGCGGTCACGGCCATGACCCCGCTGCAGTATCAGAAGCGTCTGCGCCTTCAAGAAGCCCGCCGCCTGATGCTGGGGGAGGCCGTGGACTCTGGGACCGCAGGCTTGCGAGTCGGCTATGAGAGTCCGTCCCAGTTCAGCCGGGAGTACCGCCGCCTGTTTGGCGAGTCGCCCCGCCGTGACATGGCACGCCTCCGGGTCGCCCCGTAAATCACCTATCAAGTCGTCTCAGCCTGCACGACGTAGATGCGGCCCGGCTCGACGGTGGGCAGGAGCGCGTTGACCTGCGGCATGAGCGGCTGTGTGTCTTGCAGACGGTTGCTCGGGGCGATAAGGACAATCATCACGATGGTGCGCCGTGAGAAGTTTTGCTGATTGGGGATGTTGCGGTCTGCTGTCAGCATGGCATCGAACTGTGACTCCGCCAGGTCCAACGGTTTGCCGTTTTGCACAGCCTCCCAGCCCATCTCGGACGCGGCAGTCACCTCATGGTCCGGCAGTGAACGTTTGAGGCGCCAGTTCAAACAGTGGTCAATGAGTATCCTCATCCGTGGCATGTATCCGGCGGCAGACCTTCCAACATCTTCTGACAGGCGAGAGTGAGTACCGCCCGGACTTGCTCTTCCGAGACGCTGGGAAAGCCGTCCAGGAAGTCCGCGATGTTGTCTCCGCCCTGGAGATAGTCCCAGAGGTTACGGATGGGCACCCTCGTCCCGGCGAAACAGGGCGTTCCGCTCACCCGAGCGAAGTTGGCGGAGATGAGGCCGCTGCGAGCGTCGGAGGGTGAAACGATCTCCGTGTCGCTTGGCTCGGGCGGCAGCATCGTTGTGTCGCATCGCATCAGTGTTTCCGGCATGATGTAGGACCTCCGAAAGAGAACGAGCGGGAGGGGCATTGCCCCTCCCGCTCGTGATTGTTCCTCGGTGACTAGTGGCAGCCGCAGGAGCCGCAGCCGCCGCCGGCACTCGTGTCCAGGCCCTCGGCGCCGGCTTCGTCGGTGCTGAAGGAGGAGCCGCAACCGCAGGACTTGACGGCGTTGGGGTTCTCGATCTTGAAGCCGCCGCCCATGTCCGTGGTGATGTAGTCCACGACAGACCCGTGCAGGTAGCGCAGGCTGGTCGCGTCCACGACGCAGCGGATGCCGCCGATGTCGAAGAGTTCGTCGCCGGGTTCGATGTTCTCGTCGAGGGCCATGCCGTACTGCAGGCCGCTGCAGCCGCCGCCTGCGACGTAGATCCGCAGGGCGAGGTCGTCGCGGTCCTGCTGCTCGACGAGGCTCTTGACCTCGGCGGCGGCGGCGTCGGTGATGGTCAGGGGCGCGACCGGGGCGGCCGGCGCGAAAGAAACTGGGGCTTCCAGGGTGGTTGACATGGTTCTATTTCCTCTCCTATGCGGGTTCAAGGCCCGCTGGTGTGGTCGCTGAAGCAGGGGCTTGACACGTCAAGCCCCTACGCTTTGTACCCAAGCGCCGTCGGCGCGGCGGGGATGTGGGTCCGTGTGATGGTCTCCATCGGCACGAGTTCTTCTTCGTACTCGAAGGCTTCCATCGAGATGCAGTCCATCGGGCAGATCTTGGCACACAGGGCGCAACGGATGCACTTGGTGCCGTCCATCAGCATGATGGTGCCGTCGTCGGGCAGGAGTTCCTCCTGCGGGACGCCGTACTTGGCCTCGATGAGTTTGGCGACCTCTTCGTCCCCGGTGACATCGGTCACGGGGACCATCTTCAGAATGCTCTCCGGGCAGATGTTGATGCACAGGCCGCAGAGGATGCACTTCTCGGCGTCGAAGACGACGTTAACATGACAACGCAGACAGCGCATGCCTTGTTCCCGAGCGGCCTTCTCCGTGTAGTTGAACTCGATCAGGTCGAAGCCCTTGGAGCGGTTGGAGATCTCGGCTTCGGGCGGCTCCTGCCGGATGAAGTTGTCGTACTTGGTGGGCATCGCGTAGTTGACGATGGGCAGGGGGCGCATATAGCCGCGCCGGACCAGCTTCATCGACTGGCCGGTCAGAAACTCGTCCACGCCGACCGCGCACTTCTGGGCGCTGGCGATGCCGTCGATGAACAGGCGGGCGCCCAGGGCGATGTCGCCGACGGCGAAGATGTCCGGGTGGGAGGTCGATTGCAGGGTTTCGGGGTCGATGTCGATGGTCCCGCGCGGGGTGCGCTTCAGGTCCTCGACGCCGGTCAGGAAATTCCAATCGACCATCTGGCCGATGGACACGATGACGGTGTCGCAGGGGAAGACTTCCTCGCTGCCCTCGATGTACTGCGGGTTGAAACGTCCCTGGGCGTCGATCAGCGACTTGACTTTCTTGGTCTTGACGCCCGTCACGCTTTCCTCGCCCAAGATTTCGATGGGCAGGCGCTGCGGGTGGAGTTTGACGCCCTCCAAAACGGCCTCCTCGATCTCGTACTCGTCGGCGTTCATCTGGGCGCGGGACTCGCCGAAGATGCAGTCCACGGTCTTGGCCGTCAGCGCAAGGGACCGCGCGATGTCGGTCATGGCGTAGTTCTTGGGCTTCGCCAGGTTGGACAGGCCCTGCACGACGGGGGTGCGGACGGTCATGCGCACAACGTCCATGGCGACGTTGCCGCCGCCGATCACGACGCACCGCTCGCCGACGGTGTAGGACTTGCCCAGGTTGACGTCTTTGAGCAGGTTGATGCCGATGTGGACGCCCTGCTTGTCCGAGCCGGGGATCGTCAGCGGGCGGCCCAGCATGAAGCCCGCCGCGATGATGATGGCCTTGTAGCCCTGCTCGCGCAACTGGGGGATGGTCACGTCCCTGCCGACGGCGACGCCGAG
>CAXUCQ010000014.1:14434-19169 GCA_964249295.1 uncultured Armatimonadales bacterium
CGCACGTCGCGCAGGTTCTCGACGCCGTACTGCTCCGTGGCGAAGCGCTTCAGGGCGCGGATGGCGATGGGGCCGCTGGTGTCGGTGCCGATGTTGCCGCGCGTACACTTGACCTCGCACGGGGCGCCGCAGATGCGCCCGCACATGGAGGCGAAGGGGTTGGGGGCGCGCGCGATGGCGTAGGCGTCCTCGTAGCGCCCTTCGGCGATGGCGATGACGTAGCCGCGCGAGTCGGTCTTGACGGGGCATCCCGTCTGGCACCCGATCTTGCCGCGCCAGTAGTCGAGGTCCGGGACTTTGACCCGGTACGGAGCTTTGGTGTCGTCACTCATAAGATTGTGGCACTTTCATCACGGACCTCGCTACTCGCCCGAACACTCCACGAAATAATCATACGCCTGCAGATCCAGCGTGCGTCCGGTGTAGGATTGCAAACGCTTCGCCTGCGCCTGACGGACTGGATAAGCGTCATACATCGGGTTGTCTTGCGGCTCACCAAACAAGTCCTGTAGAACGGCTAGGTCGATGCCCGCGAGTGGGCTTTCTTCCACAAGATCATCGCCATCCTTTTGGTAGGCGTGTAACACCCATGTCGTCACTGGGGTTGGAAGATCAACAACTGTGATCTGCGAGCCTATGTCTTGCCCCTTTTGAGCTAACCCGCCGGCTTGAGATAGGTTGCTATGTATAATCAAGGCTCAACGCTCCTGCCTGGGTCGACCGGCTTCGTCTGCTGCCCGCTGTTGGGGTCGAACTCGCCTAGATGGGTGCCGCGCTTGTCGTATCTCTCAACCGTGCCGTGCTGGCTGTCCCACTCGAAAATGTCCCCGTCCGCATCCTTCCATCGTCGCCGGAGGCCGCCTCTCCCCTGAACGGGCGTCTTCGGCTTTACGGGTCTCGCCTCTGGGAATGCTGACAACTCCTGGGGTGGTGGTTTATACGTCACGACATTGTACCACATCGGCGGTTGAGCGTTCAACGGCGCGCTTCTTGATTCCTTCCTTCTTTGTGAAAAAAGGTGCAGGGGTTCGTTTTGGCAAAAAAGCCGACGCAGGTTTCTACGTCGGCTTTTTGTCATGTGATGTGGGCAATAAGGTTTAGCCGCCGGGAGGGGCCGGGGGAGCGGGACTCGTGCCGCCGTTGGTCGTGGTGCCGGTCGTCGTGGTGCTGCCGGTGGACACCGTGGGCGGCAGGGGCGGGGCAAGGCTGCTCTGCCCCGTGGTGGTCGTGCTGGACGTGGAACTGTTAGAGTTGCCGGACCCGCCGCCGCCACAGCCCGCCAGGAGCAACAGGCCGAGCGCTGCGGCAACGAACAACGGCCAACGGCCGGCGAAGGCCCCCGGAAGCCGATGGAGAGTGTGAGACGTCATAGGGCATCATCCTGTCAAGTGCATGTGGAACTGGTGATGCATTCTATCACAGCCGAGAGGGAATTGCAAGCGTCGCAGTGCAGGTCGTAGGGCAATTGCATATGGTGGGCAGGCACGGCAGGGAAAGAGGGCAGGCACGGCAGGGAAAGAGGGCAGGCACGGGGGCCTGCCCCTACAGGGGAGGGTCCGTGTCGGGGCAACCCCCTGTGGCTGCCCTGCCTGGCTGCGGTATGCAATCGCCCTGCCGCCCGTCGCCGGCTCACGCGCTCTTGCCGCCGCCGGGAGTCGCTTCCTCTTCCACGACCTCGATCTCGTGGGCCTGGAACAGACGCACCTGGAAGCCGTCTTCCTCCATGGCCTCTTTGACGCCGAGGGCGATCTCTAAATCTTCGCAGATCTCGAACGCGACATCCTCGCCCGCCTCGCCGACGACGATGAACGTTTCTTCTTCGTCGGAGGCGTCGCTGCCCTGGTCGATCAGCGTGAGCGGGACGGGGGGCATTCTGCGCTGGGCGCTGCCGTTCTGAGCCATCGGTTATTCTCCTTCCGCGACGTCGGTCCCCGGCCCGTCGGCGGTTCTTTTCTGGGCGCGTCCGGCGCGCGGCGTCGTCTCGGTCAGGGCTTCGACCACGAAGCGGTTGAAGGCCTGCGCCTGTTCGTCCTGGGGCAGAAGCCCGCTCCGGTCGAAAACGGTCAGCTCGGCGCGCGGGTTGGCGGCCAGGAACGCTTCGGCGTCCGAGAGCGGCGTCATGCGGGCCTCGCGGCCCCAGACGACGCGCAGCGTCCTCTGAGTCAGCGCGGGGAACGCCTCGGCGACGCTCCAGTTGAGCAGGCCGCTCATGAAGGCCGGCGTGGCGTTCTGCGAGCCGTACTGGTGCGTCGCCGTCGAGTAGTGGTCGATCATGGCGTCGTCCACATACGACGGATCGAAATAGGTCTGGTTCATCAGGTACCAGCGCAGGCTGGGCTGGGACGCGATGGTGTTGTAGAGCGTCGGCCCGAGGAGGGGCGCGCGCAGCAGTCGGAAAGACGCCTCCGCTTTCGCGCCCGGCGCCTGGGCCAGATGCCGGAACCCGGTCGGGCAGACCAGAATCAGGCTGCGGACCGCCGCAGGCGCGTCGCGCGCCGATTGGACCGCGTAGGCGGCCCCGAGCGAGGACGCGACGACGTCCGCCGGACCGTCCACGACTTCCTGGAGGAACTGGGTGAGCTGGGCGACCATCATCTCCGCCGTGTAGCGGATGCGCGGCTTGTCGGACAGGCCGAAGCCGAGCCAGTCCAGGGCGTAGACGTTGAAGTGTTCCGACAGGCTGTCGAAGTTCTTCCGCCATTCATAGCCGGACGCCCCGGCGTAGATGCCGTGCAGCAGGACGACGGTCTGACCCTTGCCCTGGCGCGTGTAGAAGAGATCGCCGTAGGGTCCCGGCCAGAACCGGCCCTCGCCGCCGAGCGTGTTGCCCAGCGCCTTGGCCCGCGCGAAGACCGCGTTGTTCGCCGCCGTGACCGCCGCCGCGCCGGCGCCCGCCCAGAGCAGGCCTTTCAGGGTTCTGTTCATGCCCCGACCTCCCCGATGTGATGGCACCAGTATACCCGCTCCGGCCGGGATTACTCGCGGGGTCAGGGTTGTCCCGTCCCTGAGGAGGGCGCAAGCCTTGCGCCCCTACCTGAAGGCGGCCTCTGCCGTTACCAGGAAGGGCCTCTTCGTGGGGGCGCACGGCGTGCGCCCCTTCCTGCCCTGTGCGCCCTTTCCTGCCCTGCAGAAGCCAGGGCCGACGAATTCACTCGCGGAACTGCGCGGCGAGAGCGCGGCGGAAGTCATCGGCAGTGTCCGGCGTCGCGGCGCCGACCGGCCCGATGGTGGCGTAGCGCCAGTGGTTCGTGGCGAACGTGATGGTCGGCGCGGAGGTGATCTGCGCGGCCAGCGCGACGCCCTGGCGGAACTGGTTCTGCTGCGGGGTCGGCAGGCTCGTCGGGACGGCGTACACCTGGATCGTGGCCCCATCCGCCGTGTAGGCCGCGTGGGAGAGCGGCGTCAGAGTCCCGGCGAGCGTCACGTCTTGGTCCCGCCTGATCCGATGGTACGGGCCGACGAGCGGCGGCAGAACATCGTCGAGCGAGGCCGCCGCGACCGGCAGTTCGGTCAGGATGTCCTGTGCGCCGACGGCGGCTCGTGCCTGCGAGGCGACGGCGACCTGCCGTGTTGTGGGAGCGCGGCGCTGCTGCCGACGCGCCGCCGACGCGATCAGGACGATGGCGATGATGACGGTGACGAGGGTGATGACGAGGACGCCGAGGCAGGCGCCGAAGGACTGCTCCTGGAATCTTTCGTCGTCTGCGGCCTTGGCGGCCTGGAACGCGGGGGTGCGCTCGACCTCCTCGCGCGCCGCCCTGAGCTCTTCCGCCGTCGCGTCATCGACAACGACGAGGCGGGCGAAACACTGCGGGCAGGTCGTCGATTTGAGCGTCTCGTACTGCGCGCCACAGCGCGGGCAGACCTTGGCCGGGGTCACGCCGTCACCCATTGTTCTTTGGCGCGGGCGATGCGCGCGCAGGACTCGTCGATGCGCCGCCGGGGCAGACGCCCCGACTGGACCGCCCCAACGAGGGCGTCCCGGATGCCGCGCTGCGCTGCCCAGGTGTGGCAGCACAGCAGGACATCGGCCCCGGCGATGGCGGCCAGCACGGCGGCTTCCGCCGAACCCCAGCCGTCGGCGACGCCCCGCATCTCCAGGCAGTCGGTGATAATCAGGCCGTCGAATCCGAGTTCCTGCCGGAGCAGGCCCGAAAGGATGGCGGGCGACAGCGTGGCGGGCAGCGCGCGGTCGAGCGCTGGGAACAGGATGTGTGAGGTCATGACGGCGGCCAGCCCGGCGCGGATCGCGGCGCGGAACGGGACCAGTTCGACCGCGTCCAGCCGCGCCCGGTCGTGCGCAATCTTGGGCAAGGCGTGGTGCGAGTCGGTGTCCGTGTCGCCGTGACCGGGGAAGTGCTTGCCGCAGGCGAGGATGGCGGCGTCGGCCTGGAACCCCTGGGTGGCGGCGACTCCCATCCGGGCGACCAGAGCAGGGTCGGCGCCGTAGGAGCGATCTCCGATGACTGGGTTCTGCGGGTTGTTGTTCACGTCGAGGACGGGCGCGAAGTCCCAGTTGAGGCCGACCCGTCTCAGTTCCCGTCCGATCTCGGCGGCGATGTGGCGCGCTTCGCCGCCGTCGCCGGTCTGGCCTATCTCCTGTGCCGAGGGCTGCCGGGCGTAATGCGGCGGGTTCAGGCGGTTGATCCGCCCGCCTTCCTGATCGGTGGCTATGAACAGTTGCGGCAGTACGCGCTCCTTGGCACGAGTCTGCAACTGGCCGAGGGTCATCCGC
>CAXUCQ010000015.1:0-463 GCA_964249295.1 uncultured Armatimonadales bacterium
GATACAGAAGTTGACGGAGGACGCCGCGCGGGTACAGCGCGGATTCGGGCGCGACGGGGCAGCGCTCCGGCAGAGTCGCCAGCCCCGCGATGGCATTCTCTATTCCGTCACGCCAGGCAATGGCGGCGGCCTCACCGGCCACGTCATAAAGCCTGACGAGTTCGCTGTCGATCTGCCGCCGGGCTTCCTCGGAGACGCGGACGGCATGTATGGGCAGTTCGCCGGGCACGCTCACGCCGGAGACAACCGCTGCCGGACCTCTTGGCGCTTGGCCTCGATAACGGCATCGGTGTGCGTCCGCAGTTCCTCCAAGGACAGGCTGCGCCCGGCGTCGAAATCCGCGTCGCTACGCCGCACCCCTTCGAGCGCCTCCTGCTGCTCGCGTTCGGACACGGCGCGCGCCTCGGCGAGCAGTTCGGCGAGGGCGCTTTCCGGGGGCAGACCGCGCAGAGCGGCGACGGCG
>CAXUCQ010000015.1:473-7145 GCA_964249295.1 uncultured Armatimonadales bacterium
GTCATGGGCGTGGCCTCTTGTGGTCCGTGAGTCACATCACACAGGTACGGAGCCATTATACCCTGACTCAAAGACGAAGGCCGCCCGCGACGGGTTGCGCCGGGAGCGGCCTGACTATCAGCCCGTCTTCAGGCGCGGGCGCGACGGCGGGCGCGCAGCGTCAGTGCGCCCAGGCTTAAGATGCCGATGCCGAGCGCGGCGAACTGCGACGGTTCAGGGGCAGGTGGCGTTCCAACATTAAGGTTGATGGTGCCGTCGTTAAGAAAGGTCGTGCTAAACCTCTCTCCATCGAGCAGAATACCGCTGATGGTGCCGTTGGAGCCGCCTGCCGCCAAGGACGTATTATTCATAGTGACGCCATTGATGAGGAACGGCGTGTCACCTTGGCTGAACAAGTTAATGGTGCCACCGTTTGCAAGTAGCCCATAGATGCCGCCGCTGATGGCTCCGCCACTGACGGTGAATATGCTGTTGGTGTAAGCGTATAGTCCATAAACGCTGCCACTAGTGGCACCGCCTGTAATCGTGGTTGAGCCGCCGGTGGCGAACACCCCAATACCGTTTTGCGTGTCAGTGATCGTGCCGCCGCTGACCGTGACTGTGCTGCTGTCACCTACTTCAAGCCCGGCACCGCCCTGAGCACCAATAATCATGCCGCCGCTGACCGTGACCGTGCTGTTGTTTGCGGCAATCAGTCCATCGTAATTCTGGCCAACGGCTGTGAGAGTGCCGCCGCTGACCGTGACTAAACTGTTGCCATTGGCGGCCAGCCCAAAACCCATCTGCGTCGCCGTGAGGGTGCCACCGCTGACCATGACCGCGCCACTGCCGTAGGCATCTAGACCGGCACCACCTTGAGCACCGGTGAGGGTGCCGCCGCTGACCGTGACCATCCCGGTGCCAGTAGAGGAAAGCCCATTGCCTCCCTGATTGGCAGTTGGGTCAGTGGCCGTGAGGGTGCCACTGCGGACCGTGACTGGTCCGCTACCCGAATCGTTAAGCCCGTTAAAGATGCCGCTGGCAACACCGCCATTCACCGTAACCATACCGCTACCGGTGGCATTTAGCCCGCTACCAACTTGTGTGTCGATGAGAGTGCCGCCACTGCCGAGGATTAAGGCGCTAGTGCCATTGGTTTCGGCGGCGTAGAAACCGAGATGGGTATCATTGTAGGTTGTGGTATTGTTGTTGACCGGGCTGTTGTTGATTGTGCCATGTGTGCCTGTGCCGTCCACGGTGACGGCATCACCGCTGTTCAGCGTCAGCGTCTGGGCAGCAACAGGCCGTGCGGCAAACCCAAGCACGGTCAGCATAGTTAGCGTGAGAGCGGGCGCGTGAGAGCGGGCGCGTGAGAGCGGGCGCGTGAGAGCGGGCATGGGCGTGTTCCTTTCCGGGCGTCAGGGACAGAAAACGGAATGGGTCACGGCGCGATTGCCGACAACGGGGGGACTGCGGGACGCTGTGCAGTTATTATGACACGCGGGAGATTGTTTGGCAAGGGGACGTAACGACTTTTTCTGCCGTCAATCCCACAGACGCGCGACGCCGTACAGGTCGAAGACTGCGTCCCGGCTGAGGAAAATGTTCCCGGAGGTCAAAGCCGTGGCCGCCAGGATGCGGTCAAACGGGTCTTTGTGATGATGTTCCATGCGCGCGAGGAGGTGAATCGCCGGGACGGTGATCGGGACGATCTCGATCCCCTGAGCCTCGACCAGCGCCTGCAATGCCAGAACGTCGCCCGGCAGATCCCACTTGCCGAGGCCGGCCTTGATGCCGATCTCCCAGAACGACGCGATGCTGACCTGCGGGGCCGCCTGTGGGTCTTCCAGCAGCGTCTTGACGCGCGCCGGGAGTTCCGGCAGGTCCCACGCGAACCAGACCAGGGTGTGCGTGTCCATCAGGGGGATCAACGGTACTCCTCGAAAACATCGTCGATGTCGGTGTCCAACAGGGCGTTGAGGTCCACGCCCGCAAACAGGTGCTTGGCGAAACCGGCCTTGGCCCCACGACGCCGGGCCGTGAGTCGGGCGAATTCTGCAGGCGACAGCACGACCGCGACGGCCTGTCCGGCGCTGAGGACCGTGACGGGTTCGCTGGCCGCCTGCCGCCAGAGTTCGCCGATGCTGTTCCGCGCCTCCGTGGCAGTGATCGTGAGCATAGAGAGATGCCTCCGACGTTCATTCTACCTCAACAGCGAAAATCTTGACTATCGCCCCGCTGCTTCGCCGTCCGACGGAGGGTGTGCCATAATCAGGGCATGACGACGCAAGACGGCGGGGTGTGGAACGGAATCGATGTGCTGGCGCGGGACGGGTTCGCCCTTCTGCGCGGGCAGCGCGTGGGGCTGGTGACGAACCACACGGGGCTGACGCGCGACGGGCGGGCGACCGTCGATGTGCTGCATCAGGCGCTGGGGGCTTCGCTCGTCGCCCTGTTCGGGCCGGAACACGGCATCCGGGGCGAGCACGACGTTCCCGAGATCGACGATGGGACGGACGCCGCGACGGGCCTGCCCGTGTACTCGCTGTACGGCGCGCGACAGGCCCCGAGCGACGAACAACTGGCGACGCTGGACACGCTCGTGTTCGACATCCAGGACATGGGCTGCGGGTTCTACACGTACATCAGCACGCTGGGCCATGTGCTCGAAGCGGCGGACGCGCACGGCAAGCGCGTGGTGGTGCTGGACCGGCCCAACCCGATCAACGGGGTCGCCGTCGAGGGGCCACTGGCCGACGCCGACCGGCTCTCGTTCACGGCGTACCACCCCCTGCCCATCCGGCACGGCCTGACCGTGGGCGAGCTAGCGCGGTTGTTCCACGGCGAAAAGCGGCTGGGCTGTGACTTGCAGGTCGTCCCGTGCGAAGGCTGGCGGCGGGCGGACTGGTGGGACGCGACGGGGCTGGTGTGGACGAACCCGTCACCGAACATGCGGTCTCTGACGCAAGCCACGCTGTACCCCGGCGTCGGGCTGCTGGAAATGACCAACGTGTCCGTCGGGCGCGGCACGGACACGCCGTTTGAATTGGTCGGAGCGCCGTTCATCGAGCCGCGCGCGTTCGCCGCCGCGCTCAACGCGCAGGGCTTGCCCGGCGTCCGCTTTGTTCCCGTGCGGTTCACGCCGCGCGCGGGCGTGCATGGTCAGGCGCCGTGCGGCGGCGTCAACCTGCTCGTGACGGACCGCGACGCGCTTGACGCCGTGCAGGTCGGCCTCACGATCGCTTTGACGCTACGCACGCTTCACGCCGATTCGTGGCAGCCCGAGCGTTTCATCACGCTGCTCGCCAATCAAAAAGCCTACAACGACGTGCTGGGCGGCAAGTCTTACGGCGAGTTGGCGCACGGCTGGGCGGAAAAAACGGCGCGGTTCGTCAGGACACGTCGGAAGTATCTGATTTATCCGTGAGGAAGCGGCGGCAGAACGCCAGAAAGTCCGGCGGCATCGGCGCGGGCCGCCCGTTGGACGGATGGACAAAGCAGCCGGTCTGACTGCCGGAAGCGAAGACCGTGCCAGTCACGGGGCCGACGAACTCGAACGCCAAGGCCCAGGCGGACTTGCCGGCGCGGGTGATGCCCAGCCGCAGGGCCACGGCGTCCCCGTAGCGGATCGGGCGACCGTAGCGGATCTCGGTCTCCGTCAGCGCGGGCGACAGGTCTTCGGCCCAGCACCGGGCCATGGGCCACGGAGACGCCGCCAGGAAGGCGAAGCGGGCGTCCTCCAGCCAGCGGATGTAGGCGACGTTGTGCGCGATCCGCAGCGGGTCGAAGTCGTAGAACTGCGGCAGGAACGGGTGTTCAAACGTTTCAGCCATGCGTCAGCCTTTCCAACAGCGCGTGGGTCAGCGCGGCCAGGTGGACGACCGAGTCGCGGTGCGTGATCTCGGCCCCGTGCGAGTTTTCGGCCCCGAAGGCGAGCGTGAAGGGGCGGGCGAGCAGGCCGTGCGACGCCGCGCAGCTGGCGTCGCTGCCGCCGCGCGAGAGGGCCTGCCAGTGCGGACGCTGGCCCATCTCTTCGGCCACCTGGGCGACGAGTTCGATGTCTTCGGCGCGCATGGCGCTGTAGGAGTCGTTGACCCAGACGGTCGGCTGGCCGTCGAGCACGAACGGACTTTCCGGCACGCGCGGGCCGACTTCGAGCGCGATGCCGATGTCGGGCTGCAGGCGGCGCAGCAGGTACAACGCCCCGTGTCCGCCGACCTCCTCGGCCACGGTCGCCGCGAAGACGACGGACGGGCCGCCCGTATGTGACTCTCTCGCCATCGCTTCCAGCGTCAGCAGCATGGCCGCGATGTCGGCCCGGTCATCCAAGAAAGGCGCGGAGAGGAAGTCGCCGAACGCCGTGACCAGACGGCGCGAGGGGTGCAGGGCGACGCGCGTGCCGGGCCGGACGCCGCGCGCGGCCAGTTCGGACGCGCTCAGGCCGGAAAAGACGCGCACATCGGGCCAGCCGAGCGCGTCCTCCCGCGCCCGGACGGCGACGCTGCCGGGCGCGTTGGTGTGGATGGAGCCGAACGAGAGGATGCCTGTCAGCGGGCCGCCCGGCGCGAGGATGGAAACGGGGCCTTCGCCCCACTTCCACGGGTACAGGCCGCCCATGTTGGTGACCTGGAGTCGTCCGTCATCCTCGACCGCGACGACCATCAGGGCGATCTCGTCTAAATGGGCCATCACGACGATGTCGGCGCGTTCGGGGACGGCGGGGACGCCGGGCAGCGCGATCAGCAGGTTGCCACGCGCATCGGTCACATGGGCGCAGCCCATGGCCTCGACGTGTTCGGTGACCAGGTCGCGGATCGCCCCTTCCTGCCCCGGCGGGCCGGGGGCGGCGACCAGTCCGCGCAGCAGATCGACGACGGGTTCCGGTGTCTCAGGCATCAACGGCCTCCGCCATGCGTCCCATCTCCGGGTCGCCGTCCTCATCGTCCAGGGGCGTGACCAGCCACCAGTTCAGGCCGCTCTTGACCTCCACGCGCAGCGGCACGTCCAGCGGGTAGGCCTCCTCCATGGCACTGCGGACCAGGCGGGCCAGGCGCGGCACTTCTTCTTCGGGACACTCGAACAGCAGCTCGTCGTGGACCTGCAGCACCATCCGGGCGTTCAACCCCTGCCCGGTCAGGGCGCGGTCCACGCGCAGCATGGCGAGCTTGATGATGTCCGCGCTGGTCCCCTGGATGGGCATGTTGGCGGCCTCGCGCTCCGCCGTCTGGCGGAACTGAAAGACGCGGGAGTTGACATCGGGGACGTAGCGCCGCCGGCCCAGCAGCGTCTGCACGTAGCCGTTGACGCGCGCCCCCTCCAGCACCCGTTCCAGATAGGCGCGGACGCCGGGGTAGAGTTCCAGATAAGCTTTGATGAGTTCGGCGGCCCGCACCTGGGTGATGCCCAGCTCGGCGGCGACCCGGAACGGGCTGGCGCCGTAGATCACGGCGAAGTTGACCGTTTTCGCCTGACGCCGCTGGTCGTGCGTGACGGGTTCGCCCTCGGGGACCTCGAAGATGCGCCGCGCGGTCTCGGCGTGGATGTCCTTGCCGGACGAGAACGCCTCCACCAGCCCTGGGTCTCTGGTGACGTGGGCGAAGAGGCGCAATTCAATCTGCGAGTAGTCCGCCGACACAAGCACGCTGCCCTGGGACGCGATGAACGCCTTGCGTATCTCACGCCCGACTTCCGTCCGCACCGGGATGTTCTGCAGGTTGGGGTTGCTGGACGACAGGCGCCCGGTGCTGGTGACGGTCTGATTCAGCGACGTGTGGACTTTGCCCGTTTCGGGGTTGACCAGCGTCGGCAGGGCGTCGGCGTAGGTGGACTTCAGTTTGCTCAATTCGCGCCACTGGATGATCTTCGTGGCGATCTCGTGACCCTTGCCCGCCAGGTCTTCCAGCACGTCGGCGCCGGTCGAGTAGCCCGTCTTGGTCTTTTTGCCCGCCGGCAGTTTGAGCCGGTCGAAGAGCACCTCCTGGAGCTGCTTGGTCGAGCCGACGGCGAACGGCGCCCCTCCCGCCAGCATGTAGATCTCCGATTCCAACGTCTGCACCTGCAGGCCGAGCGTGCGGCTGACCTCCTGCAGCAAAGGCGCGTCGAGCGAAACGCCCGCCCGCTCCATCCCGGCGAGGACGGGGGCCAGCGGGATCTCGATGTCGTCGAAGATCGTGTCCAGGCCGTCGCGCCCCAGCCGGGGCCGCAAAACGCCCTCGAGGGCATGGACGGCGCTCGCCTCGTCCATCACGCCCGCCTGCGGGTTGTCGGCGTCGGGAACGAGTTCGAGGCCCGCCTGGTCGGCGGCCAGATCGGCCAGGGGGTAAGCCGTCCGGCCCGCGCTGAGCAGGTAGGCGGCCAGCAGCACGTCGAACACGCCGCCGCGCAGGCCCACGCCGTTGCGCCCCAGAACGCCGGTCACGAACTTCAGGTCGTAGACGGACTTGGCGCGGGCGGCGTCTTCCAGGAACGGCCCCAGCCGCGCCCCCCACTCCGCCCACGGGACGTAGTAGGCGGCATCGGGCAGGGCGAAGGCGATGCCCTCTAGGTGCGCCTCCATCAGCGTCTGCGGCGTCTTCGGCGTCGCATAAGTCGTGTGCAGATGCAGCCCGACGGGCGCGTCAGCGTCGGCCATGCGCGCCAGCATGGTCTGCAGCGATTCTTCGGTGGCGATGACGTGCGCCTCGGCGGCGGCGC
>CAXUCQ010000015.1:7155-16153 GCA_964249295.1 uncultured Armatimonadales bacterium
GGACGGCTTCGGGTTCCGGCTCGGCGTTTTTGGCGCGCTGCGCCCGCCCCAGATTGGGCAGGCGCTTGACCAGGGTGCGGAACTCCAGGCGCTCGAACAGCTCGCGCACGGCGTCGAAGTCCGGCCCGACCGCCTGATAATCCGGCGTCAGATCGACCCACGCGGGCAGCGGCACGTCGCGGACGATGGTCGCCAGCCGCTTGCACTGCAGGGCGGTGTCCGTGTGCTGTATCAGCGCGGTCTTGATCTTGTCGGGCTGCTCATCGACGTGGAACAGCAGGTCTTCCAGCGTCCCGTACTGCTGCAGCAGTTTGGACGCGCCCTTTTCGCCGATGCCGGGGACGCCGGGCAGGTTGTCCGAAGCGTCGCCCTTTAACCCTTTGAAGTCGGGGATCTGCCCCGGCGTCAGCCCATAACGCGCTTTCACCGCCGCTTCGTCATAGGTGACGGTGTCCGTGACGCCCTTGACGGTGATCATGGCCTCGACCCTGCCTCGCCCTTCCAGCGGGCTGCCGTCGTCGACCAGTTGCAGCGCGTCGCCGTCGCCCGTGACGATCAGCACGTCGTAGCCCAGCAGTTTCCCCCGCTCGGCCAGCGTGCCGCACACGTCGTCGGCCTCGTAGCCCTCGACCTCGACCACGGGGACTCGGAAGGCGCGGGCGGCCTCGCGGGCGGGGGCGCGCTGCGGGGCTAGCTCGTCCGGCATGGACTTGCGCGTGCCTTTGTAACTTTCCAACTCTTTGTGCCGGAACGTGGCGACGGGCGGGTCGAACGCCGCGAAGATGACATCCGGCTGTTCGCGCTCTAAAATCGTCAGCAGCATCAGCACGAACGAGTACACGGCGTTGGTCGGCATCCGGTCCGACGTGGACAGGTGCCGCATGGCGAAGAAGCCCCGGTAGAGCAGGCTGTTGCCGTCCAGAATCACGAGTTTGGGCATGGAACGATTATACCCACAGGGCCGTCATGGCACGGATGTGAACGGATGGGGTGGCGCGCTCAGGCGAGATCGTCTTCCCTGCCCGTCTGCAGGCCCAACGTCTGCTGGGCGCCGTGGCGTACACGCAGGATGTAGACGAAGGCAGGTTCGTCCTCTCGGGCTTCAAAGATGCAGAACAGGATGCGGAAGATCGTCTTCCCCTGGCGGTAGATGAGTTGACGCACTTCACGGTCGAACATCCCGTTCTCGGGGGCGAACGCACATCGCCCCGGCATCTGCGACAAGGACCGGAGCGACGACAGCAAGCCTTCGTGTAGGCGACTCGCCGCTTCGGGCGAGAAACGCGCTTGGCGCAGAACAAGCGCGTCGATCTCAGCCTCCGCCGGCTCGGACAGTTGGATTTCATAGGTCTGCACGAGCGGCGCTACTCCGCTTCCGAGGAAGCTGCGGACGACGGCCATGACTCCGGCAGGCCGCGCTTCTTCCGCTGCTCGACGATGTAAGACTCCAAGGGACGTGTACGCCCCTGGGCGACGGCGTCGAGTCCTTCCTGGATGGCGGCGACGGATGCGGCAAAAGCGAGCGCCCGCGCTTCCAAGCCTTCCGCCAGTAACGCATCGGCCAACTCGTCCATGTCCTGTCCCTCACGTGTGGCTGTTTCCCGCAGTTTGGCTTCGGTGCCGGGGGCGATGGTGATAATCATCGGCTGGAACTCCTCCCAGGGCTGTCGTGCCGCAAATCTGAAAACTGGGCATGGCCGCTCTGTTTCCATGAGCGGTGCCGCATGGCGAAGAAGCCCCGGTAGAGCAGGCTGTTGCCGTCCAGAATCACGAGTTTGGGCATAGGATGATTATACCCGCCGTGCTATAATGAGATGTCCCTCGATGCCGTTCTGAAGAACACTCGGTTCCCGCTCATGTAACGCCAATCCAAAAATCCAGACGCTGGTTGTAGGAACAAGCCCGATAATGAAAAAGCATTGGTCTTTCCGCTTCTGGCCCTTCTTCTGTGCGGGCCTGACCGGCGCAGCGGCGGCGGAACCGGCGAGTGCGCCGGTCGCAACGGTCGGCCCGGCCTACGCCACGATCCAGGACTTGGGTACTCTCGGCGGCACCACGAGCAGCGCCTACGCCACTGCGCCGGGCAACCTTATTGTCGGAACGTCACGGCGGGCTGCGGAACTGCCGCCCCATGCCTTCCTCTACCGCGACGGGCGGATGCTGGACCTCGGCACACTGGGCGGGGACGAAAGTACCGCCTACGGCGTCAACGCCCTGGGCGATGTGGTGGGCGCATCCAGCACGAAAAGGGGTGCGGATGATTTCATGTCCTCTCACGCCTTCCTGTACAGCGGTGGCCGGATGACCGATCTCGGCACCCTGGGCGGGGGTGAGAGCCTGGCCACGGCGGTGAACGCCAAGGGTCAGGTGGTCGGCCACTCCTTCATCACCGACGGCAGCGGCATCCACGCTTTCCTCTGGCAAGGCGGCAGGATGCGCGATCTGGAGACGCTCGGCGGCGGGAGCAGCAACGCGAACGCCGTCAACGACGCCGGGCAGGTGGCCGGATGGTCCGCGATCAACGATACTCACGCTGGACACGCTTTTCTCTGGCAGAACGGCAGGATGCGTGACTTGAAGACGCTCGGGGGCCGCGACAGCCTCGCCTGCGGGCTGAACGCAGCGGGGATGGTGGCGGGGAGTTCCCAGATCAAGGGAGACAAAGAGACGCACGCCGCCCTCTACCAGAATGGCCGGTGGATCGACTTGGGGACGCTCGGCGGCAAAACCGCCCAGGCCAACGCCGTCAACGATCTCGGGCAGGTCGTCGGCCACTCCTGGCTCAAAGGCGATGCCGTGCAAGACGCCTTTTTGTGGGTGGGCGGGTCAATGATCGACTTGAACACACTGCTGCCGCCTGCAGAAGATTGGGAGTTGGTGGAGGCGTCAGGCATCACCGACGACGGTGACATCGTCGGGTGGGGGATACACGCCGGTCAGCCCCATGCTTTTCTGCTCCATATGCCGTGATATGTGTTGAGGTTTCAACACCGACCAGCGCCGCGATGGGACACTGCATGGCCGATAAAAGACCTGAAACGATGAGACAGATCGTCGTCACGACGCCCGGCGGGTCCGAAGTGCTGGCAGTCGCCGAAGCGCCCGTGCCGCAGCCGGGCGGCGGTGAGGTGCTGATCCGCGTCGCGGCGGCGGGCGTCAACCGCGCGGACGTGTTCCAGCGGCAGGGCAAGTATCCCCCACCCCCCGGAGCGTCGGAAATACTTGGCATGGAGGTCTCGGGGACGGTCGTGGCGTGTGGGCCGGACTCCACGCCGTGGCGGGTCGGCGACGAGGTCTGCGCGCTGCTGGCGGGCGGCGGCTACGCCGAATACTGCGTCGCGCCCGCGCCGCAGTGCCTGCCGGTCCCGCAGGGCGTCTCGTTGATCGACGCCGCCGCGCTGCCCGAAGCCCTGTTCACCGTCTGGGCGAACGTCTTCCAGCGGGGACATCTCCAGAGCGGCGAAACATTTCTTGTCCACGGCGGGAGCAGCGGCATCGGGACGACGGCCATTCAGCTCGCCCGTGCGTTCGGCACCCGCGTGCTGACGACCGCCGGGAGCGACGAGAAGTGCGCGGCGTGTCGGCGGCTGGGTGCGGAGGAGGCCGTCAACTACCGGACACAGGATTTCGTCGCGCGGGTCAAGGAGGTCACGGGCGGGAGCGGCGTGGACCTGATCCTCGACATGGTCGGCGGCGAGTATTTTCAGAAAAACGCCGACGCGCTGGCCGTCGAAGGGCGGCTGGTGCAGATTTCCACGCAGAGCGGCGGCCAGGTCGAGTTCGACTTCCGCGTGATGATGTCCAAGCGGCTGACGCTGACGGGCTCGACGCTGCGGCCCCTGACCGTGGAACAGAAGGGCGCCATCGCCCGCGCGGTGCGGGAACACGTCTGGCCCCTGCTGGAATCCGGGCGGGTGGCGCCGGTCATCGACTCGACGTTCCCGCTGGCGGACGCCGCCGACGCGCACCGGCACATGGAGAGCAGCCGCCACATCGGCAAGATTCTGCTGACGGTCTGACGGGGGTTTAGCGGCTGTGCTATAATCATCACATGAGCAGTGAAACGGGGAGCGCGTATGCGCGGGCGGGCGTGGACATCGACGTCGCGGCGGACGCCGTGGGGCGCATGAAGGCGCACATCGCCCGAACGACCACGGCGGGGGTGCTGACGGATGTCGGCAGTTTCGGCGGCATGTTCGCGCTGTCGGCCCTGGGGCCGATGACGGACCCCGTGCTGGTGTCGAGCATCGACGGGGTCGGCACCAAACTCAAGATCGCGTTCGCGACGGGGCGGCACGACACGGTCGGGCGCGATTTAGTCTCGCACTGCGTCAACGATATTTTGGTCCAGGGCGCCCGCCCGTTGTTCTTTCTGGACTACTTCGGCACGGGCCGCCTTGATCCCGGTGTGGCCGCCGAAGTCGTCAAGGGCCTGGCAGGTGGCTGCCGCGAGGCGGGCTGCGCCCTGATCGGCGGCGAAACGGCGGAAATGCCGGGCCTGTACGCGCCGGGCGAGTACGACCTGGCCGGGTGCATCGTCGGGCTGGTCGAGCGGGCGGACATCGTGGACGGGTCGGGCGTGACGCCCGGCGACGTGGTGCTGGGCCTCGGCTCCGACGGCCTGCACACGAACGGCTATTCGCTGGCCCGCCAGGCGCTGTTGGACGACGCGAAGATGCCCCTGGACGCCCCGGTCCCTGAACTCGGCGGCGTCCCACTGGCCGACGCGCTGCTGTGGCCCCACCGCGTCTACGCCCCCGCCGTCCTGCCGCTGCTGGGCGCGGGACGGGTCAAGGCCATGGCCCATATCACGGGCGGCGGCTTTGTGGACAACATCCCGCGCGTGCTGCCTCCCGGCGTCGGCGTGCGTATCGACAAAAGCTCCTGGCCCGTGCCGCCGCTGTTCAAGTTGATTCAAGACCGGGGCGGCGTCGGCGAGTCCGAGATGTTCCGCGTGTTCAACATGGGCATCGGGTTCGTCCTGATCGTTTCGGCGGCCTCGGCGGACGAGATGATAGCGCGTCTGACCGACGCCGACGAGCAGGTCTATCGGCTCGGCGAAACGGTCGCGGGCGAAGGCGTGACCTTGACGGACTAACGGAGACACAACATGGCGACCGACGAGAAACGAGACACCCTGCCGCACCCGGACCCGACACTGGGGCCGGAGCAGGTGATTCAGATTCAGCTCAAGGCGCTCAAGCGCAACGACGAGCCGGAGGTGGACAGCGGCATCGCGACGGCGTTCAACTTCGCCTCGCCCGCCAACCGGGCCATGACCGGGCCGCTGCCGCGCTTCGTCCAGATGGTGCATAACCCGCTGTACGCGCCGATGCTGGGCTACAGGGCCGAGCAGATCGGGCCGCTCGAAATGGTCGGCGACTCGGTGCAGCAGAGCGTCATGCTGCTGGACGCGCAGGGCAGGACCGCCGTGTTCGTCTTCACCCTGTCGCGCCAAGAAGAAGGCCGCTACGCCGGGTGCTGGATGACCGACGGCGTGATGCGGATGGCCTGACGCCGCCGACGCGCCGAAGAGAGCGACAAACATGAGCCTGATTCGGCTGCAGAACGTGTCCAAACGCTACGAGGGGCGCGTCGTCCTGCGGGACGTCTACTTCCGGCTACAGGAGGGCGACCGGGTCGGCTTCGTCGGAAGTAACGGCGCGGGCAAGACGACGGTCTTGAAGATGATCCTGGGGCAGACGGAGCCGACCGAGGGCGCCGTCGAGGTCACGCCGGGCGTGCAGATCGGCTACTTCTCGCAGTTCTCCGAACTGAGCGACGACGTCAGCATCCAGCAGATTCTGGAAGACCTGTTCGCCGACGTCCGCGCCGTCGAGTCCGGCCTCGACGTCATCGGGCGGGAACTGGAGAGCGTCGAGGACGCCGACCGGATGACGACGCTGCTGGAGCGGCAGGCGCATCTCTTTGACGAGATGGAGCGGCGCGACGGCTGGGAGTACCAGCGCCACATCGACACCGTTTTGACCAAGCTCGGCTTCAGCGACGCGCACCGGGCGCGGCCCCTGCGGCACCTCTCGGGCGGCTGGCGCAACCGTGCGGCTTTGGCGAAGCTGCTGCTGCTGCGGCCCGACGTGCTGCTGCTGGACGAGCCGACCAACTTCCTGGACGTGGAAGGCCTGGCCTGGCTGGAAGGCTGGCTGCGGCAGTTCCGGGGCGCGCTGCTGCTGGTCTCGCACGACCGGCAGTTTTTAGACGCCGTGGTGACCAAGATCGTCGAGGTCGAGAACCACCACCTGCACGAGTACGACGGCAACTTCACCGAGTACGTGCGCCAGAAGCAGTTCCGATTGAAGACGCTGGAGCGGCAGTTCGAGCACGAGGAGGAACTGCTGATCTTCGAGGGCGAGGCCATCGCCGACCGCCGGGAACTGGCGCGCGACGCCGGCCCGGCCACACAGCGCAAGCTCGCCGACATCCGCAAGCGGCAGACGCCGCGCCCGACCGACCTCATTATCACGGGCATCTACAACGCCCTGTCCGTCCCGGACCAGCTCTGCGCCGCCGAGGGTCTCGCCAAGTCCTACGACGCTCAGACTCTGTTCCAGGACGTATCGTTCGAGCTGAACAAAGAAGAGCGCCTGGCGATCGTCGGCGCGAACGGCAGCGGCAAATCCACCCTGCTGCGCGTGCTGGCCGGGACCGAAACACCCGACGCGGGCCGCGTGTTCTGGCCGCGCGGCGTGTCGTTCGCCGACTTCAACGCCCTGCAGGCCGGACTCGACCCGGCGGACACCGTCGGCCACGCCGTCAACGTCACCGGCCTGGCCCTGCACGCCCAGCGCAAGCAGGTCCATCGCTTTCTGGGACTGCTGCAGTTCTCCGAGGCGGACCAGGCTCAGAAGATCGGGGCGCTGTCCGGGGGCCAGAAGGCGCGGGTGGCCCTCGCCCAGTGCCTGCTGTCCGGGGCGCAGGTCCTGTTGCTGGACGAGCCGACCAACCACCTCGACCTGATGAGCACACAGGTCATGGAGCGGGCATTAGTCCACTTCCCCGGCGCCGTGATCGTCGTCAGCCACGACCGGTTCTTTCTGGACAAAGTGGCGACCCGGCTGCTGGTCTTCGAGCGCGACGCCCCGCTGCGCGAGATCCACGGCAACTGGACGACGTGGCAGGGCGCTCATGGCGGTTAATCGGCCCGACGGCGCCGGGCGACCGCTGCGGCGACCCCGGCCAGGGCGACCGCGCCCAGCCCTGCGGCGATCTGGGCCGGCAGCGGGTCCGGGGCGGGCGGCGGCAGGGAAACAATGCCACGGCCATCCGTCACCGCCGCATCAGGCACGTAGCGCCCGTGTGCAGGGACCGAGAAATTCCGGGAGAAGGCCAGCAGATCGTCCGCCAGGTCCGGGCCGGACAGCGGCCTGCCGTGGCCGCAGCCGATCACGCGGGGCCGCAGACCGGCGAGGCGCTCGACGGACGCGCGGGCCGCGCCCCAGTCGCAGGTGATCGCGCGGGGCGGGGCGGCGATCCCCGGCGTTTGGGCGACCAGGGCAATGGGCGAGTCCAGATCGACCGTGGCGAATGCGTCGCCCGCCAGAAGTGTCTTGTCGGACGCCCGGTGGAAGGCGACGTGACCAGGCGCATGGCCGGGGGTCGCGTGCCACTCCCAGCCGGGCAGGTCCGGCAGGGCGCCATCGGCGGGCAGTTCGCGCACCCGGCGGCCCAGGTCGATGATGCTGGACGGGAAGAAGCGACTCAAAAAGGCCAGCGCACCCCCCACAGTCGGGTCGGAGGGCGGGTAGAGCGACCGGCCCGTCAGGTACGGCATCTCCAAATGGTGGGCATAGACCGACACGTCCCACGCCTCGGCCAGATCGCCCGCCGAGCCGGAGTGGTCGGGGTGGCCGTGGGTCAGCAAGATGGCGGTGGGCCGTGCGCCCGCCCCGAAACGCTGCTCGGCGCCGCCTTTGATCTTGTCCGCGCTGTTGGGAACGGCGGTGTCGATCAGCGCCCAGGGGCCGCCGGGCTGTCCGACGAAGTAGACGTTGGCGATGCCGACCGACAGGACGGCCACGCCCGGCGCGATCTCGGCGGCTTGGTGGGCCATGCTCATCCCCCCTGCCCGGCGTCCCCATCCCCGTGCAGGCGATGGAGGTAATCGGCGACGACGTGGACCAGGTGTTCCGGGCTGAACGGCTTGGTGATGTACTTGTTGACGCCGACATCCATGCCTTTCTGGATGTCCTCTTCCTGGGCCTTGGCGGACAGCATGATGATCGGCATCCTGGCCGTCTCCGGGTCGGCGCGCAGCGCGCGGGCGACCTCGTAGCCGTCGATCCGGGGCATCATGATGTCGAGCAGGACCAGGTCCGGCTGGGCGGCCCGGACTTTCTCCAGCGCCTCCTCGCCGTTGACGGCGACCAGCATCTCGTGACCCTGGCGGGCCAGGATAAACTCCATCAGCCGCACGATCGACGGTTCATCGTCCACCACTAGAATTTTGTAAGCCATGGCGTGTTCGCGACCAGTTCTCGGAGTGTTCTCCCGGAGCGTTCTTGTTACCCGAGGCGGCAGTGCGTGGGGTCAGCGGCGGCGGACCGGCGGGAGCGCGGTCACGCCGCGGATTCGGCAGTGCTGGTCGGGGCGTGCTCACGGTAGAACACGCCGTCCTGGTCGTCGTAGGCGAACAGCTCGGCGTACCGGCCCCAGTCGATGGCCGTGTCGAGCTGGCGCTCGGCCTCGTCCGGGCTGAAGTACGCCTCCATCTCCTTGAGGACGGTCTCCCAGCGCAGGCGCTTGTTGGGCGCGGCGTCCAGCGAGACCAGGATGTGCTTGATGAGCTGGATGTGGCCCACGGCCTGCTGGCGGAACACGTCCTTCTCTTCCAGGACGCCCGCCTCGGCGAAGTGGACGCCCTCGGGGGTCAGGAACACGTCGCCGGCCTCGATGTTGCCCAGGTTGAGGATGTCGATGGCCTGGATCAGCGGGAGCAGGTCGTCGACCTCCATCTGGAGCTCCTGGCCCAGCACGTACACGT
>CAXUCQ010000015.1:16163-19002 GCA_964249295.1 uncultured Armatimonadales bacterium
CAGGCGCTCGACCAGGCCCGTGACCTGGCCGACCGGCACGTGGGGCAGCACCTGGTAGGCGCGGGGCTTGGAACGCGCCTTGGGGGGGGCGGACGGCTCGGCGCGGTAGGGCGCGACGTCGTCGGCGGGGTTGGTCATCACGCCGTAGAGGTAGTCCACGAGGCGCACGTGCTCGGGGTCGTCCTTGCCGCGCTGGTCGATGGGCAGGCCGGCCATGTCCAGCCGGACGGTGCCGGGGTTGGACCCCATGACGACCAGGCGGTCGCCCATGGTCACGGCCTCGTCGATGTTGTGCGTGACCATGACGATGGCCTTGGTGGGGATCTTGCGCGACCGCCAGAGCGACAGCAGTTCTTTTTTGAGGTTCTCGCCGGTGAGCACGTCCAGGGCGGAGAACGGCTCGTCCATGAACATGATCTCGGGCTGCACGACGAGGGCGCGGGCGAAGCCGACGCGCTGGCGCATCCCGCCGGAGAGTTCCTTGGGGTAGGCGTCCTCGAAGCCGTCCAGGCCGATCACGTCGATGGCGTCGAGTATGCGCCGCCGCCGCTGCATCTCCGGCACGGGGGAGTTGAGCAGGCCGACCTCGACGTTCTGGTAGACCGTCAGCCACGGGAACAGGGCGAACGTCTGGAAGACGATGGCGACATGGGGGTTCGCCCCGTGCTGCGGCTGGCCCCGGAACCGGACCTCGCCTTCGGAGGCGTCGGTCAGCCCGGCCATGACCCGCAGCAGCGTGGACTTGCCCGATCCGGACGGCCCGAGGATGGCGATGATCTCCCCCTCGGCGATGCCCAGACTGACGTCGTGCAGGACTAAGATGCGCTTGGCGCTGTCGCCGTAGTATTTCGTGACGTGTCCCGCGCTGAGCAGCGGGGGCGTCTGTGTGGCCGCAGTCGAGACCGCCATGCGTTCATTTCTCCGTCCGTCGTGGGTGTCCGGCAGCCCGTCCCTGCCTTTAGTTTACCCCAGACGGAAGCGGGTCTCGCCCAGGGCGTAGAGCGGCTTCCAGACCCAGCGGCTCAGCAGCACGACGTACAGCGACATGACGGCGATGCCCAGGATGATCTGCGGCCAGTCGCCCCGGCCCGTCGCCTGGGCGACGTAGGCGCCCAGGCCCTGCGCCAGCAGGTGATCGCGGCCCCACGAGGCGACCTCGGCCACGATGCTGGCGTTCCAGGCCCCGCCCGCCGCCGTCAGCGCCCCCGTGACCCAGGCGGGGAAGATCGCGGGCAGGATCAGGGTCCGCCAGAGCGTCCAGCCGCGCAGCCGGAAGACCAGCGCGGCTTCACGCAGGTCGCCCGGCACGGCGCTCGCGCCGGCGATGACGTTAAACAGGATGTACCACTGCGTCCCTAATGCGATCAGCAGGACGCTGCCCCAGTTCAGGCCGACGTCCAGGCGCACGAAGCCGAGCACGACGACCGGGAAGATGAGGTTGGCGGGGAACGAGGCCCCGATCTGCACCAGCGGCTGCGCGATGCGGGCCAGGCGCGGCGAGAACCCGATGGCGACCCCGATGGGCGTCCAGACCAGCGTGGCGAACACGACCATGACGGCCACACGCAGCAGCGTCAGGAAGCCCAGATACACGACGTACCCGGCCTCGCGCCACGTCAGCTCCCCCCCGATGACGCGGACGCCCCGCAGCAGCCCGTAGCCGATCAGCGCCACGACGACGCCCATCAGCAGGGTCTGGAAGACGCGCCTCAGCCCCGCCGACAGCGGCCCGGCGATTGTCAGCCGCTCCCCGCGCGTGAACAGCGCGTCGATGCGGCGCCCGAGCGGGGCCAGGGCGCGGCGCTCCAGCCAGGCCAGGCCGGCGGAGCGGCGCAGCAGGTCGAGCACGACGGACGTCGGCTCGTCGGAGTCGGTCTGCTGGAACTTGAACTTCTGCGACCAGGCGACCAGGGGCCGCCAGAAGAGCTGATCGACGAGCACGACGATCAGAATCATGGTCAGGATGGCCCAGGCGACGGCGTGGGTGTCGCCCTTCGCCACGGCGGTCGCCATGTACGAGCCGATGCCGGGCAGGGTGAAGTTGTGGTTGAGGACCGTGATGGCCTCGGACGCCGCCAGGAAGAACCAGCCGCCGCCGAAGCTCATCATGCCGTTCCAGACCAGCCCGATCATGCTGAACGGCACTTCGAGTTTGACGAACCGCTGCCACCACGAGAGCCTGTACACCGTCGCGGCCTCGCGCAGCTCCTTGGGGATCGTCCGCAGGGACTGATAGAAGCTGAACGTCATGTTCCACGCCTGCCCGGTGAAGATGGCGAAGATGCTGGCGCACTCCAGCCCCAGCACTGAGCCGGGGAACAGGGCCATGAAGCCCGTGACGGTGATGGACAGGAAGCCGAGCACGGGGACGGACTGCAGGATGTCGAGCAGCGGCACGAGCACCTTGCGGGCGCGCTCGTTGTAGGCGGCGACGTAGCCGTAGACCAGGGTGAAGAGGATGCTCGCGCCGAACGCCAGGAACATCCGCAGCAGCGACCGGGCGGCGTAGCCGGGCAGGGCGGCGGGCGACAGGCTGACGGTCATGGCGCCCGTCGCGGTGAACGGCTGGCGCATCTGGTGAGCCAGGTGCAGGACGCCGATGAGCAGCCCGAAGACGGCCAGGAACAGCACCACGTCGGGCCAGCCCAGGCGCGGGGCGGAGCGCACCGACTGCGGCGCGTAGGTCAGGCTTGCCATGCGGGACTCCTCTGGGAAGACGACGGGCCGCCGGTGGGGGGACGGGGACGGCTTGCTGCCGGACGGGCGCAGGCATTATAGCCTCTGCGTCGGCGGTTTGTCAACCGGCGTGGGCGGGGTATAAAAGGGCGATGCCTGTCCG
>CAXUCQ010000016.1:0-359 GCA_964249295.1 uncultured Armatimonadales bacterium
GCCTTCGGCCATGACGCGCACCAGTTTCTCGGTGCCGGAGGCCCGGACATTGAGGCGGCCACGCCCGGACAAGACGCCTTCGGCATGGGCAATCGCGCTCTGAATGTCTGCGTCCGACTGCCAGGCCTGCCGGTCCGTGACTTTGATGCCCAACAGGACCTGCGGATACTCCGTCATCTGGTCGGACAGGTCGGACAGGGGGCGGCCCGTCTCGCGCATGACTTTCAGGACCTGCAGGGCGGTCAGCAGGCCGTCGCCGGTCGTGGTGAGATGGCCGAAGATCAGATGCCCCGACTTCTCGCCGCCGAGCACGAAGCCGTCGCGGCATGGCGTGACGCCGCTGACCGTGCGGCCCGGCC
>CAXUCQ010000016.1:369-12509 GCA_964249295.1 uncultured Armatimonadales bacterium
GACACGTAGCGGTCGCCGACGGGCGCGCGGAGCAGGCTCAGGCCGGACTCTCGCAGGGCGCCTTCCAGCCCCATGTTGCTCATGATCGTGCCGACCACGACCCCGCCGGGGAGCTGCCCGCGCGAGGCCAGGTGCCGTCCGACCAGCAGCATGACGCGGTCGCCGTCCACGAGCCGCCCCTTCTCGTCGGCAAGCATGACGCGGTCGGCGTCGCCGTCAAAGGCCATGCCGATGTCGGCGCCCTCGTCGATCACGCGCCGCATCATCCCCTGCGGGTGCAGCGAGCCGCAGTCCGCGTTGATGTTGACCCCATCCGGGGCGCAGTGCAGCGAGACCACCTGCGCGCCCAGATCGGACAGCACGCGCGGGCCGACCTGATAGCCCGCCCCGTTCGCCCCGTCCAGCACGACATGGACGCCGCCCAGCCGCAGCCCGTCCATCGTTTCTTCCAGGTGTTCGGCGTAGATGTCGCGCAAGTGCGGGTCCCGGCGCATCCGCCCCACGCCGGCCGCGGACGGGCGCGGCAGATTCGGCGCGTCCGGGACGAGCACTTCGATCTCGGCTTCGAGAGCGTCATCAAGCTTGTAGCCGTCGGGGCCGAAGAACTTGATGCCGTTGTCGGCGAACGGGTTGTGGGACGCCGAGATAACGACGCCGGCATCGAAACCCTCCGAGCGGACGATGCTGGCGACGGCGGGCGTCGGCAGGATGCCGGGGCTGACGACGTGCGCCCCCGCCGAACCCAGGCCCGCCGAAAGGGCGGCCTCCAGCAGCGTGCCGGAGATGCGCGTGTCACGACCGATCACGAAGGTCGGCGTGTGGCTCCGGCCCAGCACGCGGGCGGCGGCGGCGCCCAGGGATAACGCCAGCGCCGGAGTCAGCTCCGTGTTGGCGACGCCACGGACGCCGTCCGTTCCGAACAGTTTCTCAGCCATGAAGGCGGGAGTTCTCCTTTGAATGGTACGTAAATCAGCACGGGGCCGCTCAGTGCAGCGCAGGCTCGCTGGGCGTGACCACGGTTGGCATGACCACGGCGGGCGGGGTCGGCGGCGCGGCGACGTGTACGGTCACGGTCACCTGATTCGGCCCGGTAATGACCAGGCCGGGAGGAGGCGTGCAGGGGACCTGGCGCGTCAGGTCGGCGGTCACGCCCGACAGGTCGATCGGGGCGGTCTGGACCGTGTAAGCCTGTGACAACGCCTCCGGCCGCCCCGTCACGGTCAGGGACTCTGGGTTGATATCGATCCCTGTGACTCTGCCGGGGTACGGCAGCGTGCCGGTCAGGTTGGCGCTGACGATGAGCGTCTTCGCGGCGGGGACCTTAGCCATCGCGATGCGGACGTGGGCGCTGGTCGGCGTGATGACCCCGCCACTGACCTGCGCCCCCTGGCCGTCGAGCGCGACGACGGGGAAGTCGTTGTCGATGGTGCCGACGGCGTCCCCCCCGTCGGCATTGACGACGATCTGCCGGACCGAGTCCACGGCGTCCTGGCTGCCCTCGATCAGCGCATTGTGGGGCGTGATCTGGGCCGGACGGAAGCGGTAGCCGGCGGGCGGAGTGCCGGGGTCGCTGGCGGTGATCGGCACCGAGCGTCTCTCCCGCGCCGCGAGAGTGACGGCGACCACGCGCGGCTGCGCCTCCGCGCTGAGAGCGGTCTCGCTCGGCGGCAGGATGACACGCACCGATTTCGGCACGTTTCTGCCCGGCCGGTCCCGGCTGACGTCGATCTCCGCCGTCACGTCGGCGTCGGGCAGGTGGTTCAGAAGATCAGCCGGCCCTGTCAGGGTGACGGACACCTGCGGGGCGCTTTTCTCGTCGAAGATCAGATCGGGCGGCAGGCCTCGGGCCACCAGCGGTACCAGGATGGTGCGACTCTGCGACGGATCCTCCTGAGCGACGACGTAAAAATGCAGCGCGATGGCGAACCCGAGCGCGAGCAGTTTATAAGCCAGATTTTCGCGGAGGTGGGCTAACATGGCGGTTCAGGACACGGTCAGCGGCGGGCCTCGCCCGAAGGGACCGGCTCCCGAGCGCCCGCAACTTCCGCAGGCGAAAGAACGGGCGCGAGCGGAGTTGCCGGAGCGGGCGTCCCTCCGCCGGGCGGCTTGCGCGGACGCCCGCCGCGCCGGCGACGGTTCGGCAGTTCGCGTCCGGTGAACTCCTGAATCAAACGGCTGCGCAGGTCCTCGCCCCGGAGCGCGACCATGCGGCCCCGAAAGGCGAGCGAGATGGTGCCGCGCTCTTCCGAGACGATCACGGACAGGGCGTCGCTCTGCTCCGTGATGCCCAACCCCGCCTTGTGGCGCGTGTGGACGGTCGTGCCGATGTTGGGGTTCTCGGAAAGCGGCAGGGTGCAGCCCGCCGCCACGATCCGGTCGCGGCGGATGACCACCGCGCCGTCGTGCAGCAGCGTCCCCGGATAGAAGATCGTCTGCAGCAGGTCGGCGTTGACGACGGCGTTGACGACGGTCCCGGTCTCGATGATGTCGGTCAGCCCGGTTTCGCGCTCCAGCACCATCAGCGCCCCGACCTTCCGCTCCGCCATCGCGTCCGCCGCGCGGGTGATCTCGCCGATCATCTCCGAGAAGTCTTCTTTGTTCAGGCCGACGAAGTTCTTGCCCCAGAAGCCCAGCCGCCCGACCTCTTCCAGCGCGTGCCGCAGCTCGGGGAAGAACAGGATGACGATTGCCACCGGCCCCAGGATGAACAGCTTCTGGAGGATCCAGTTGAGGGCCGTGAGCTGCGCCCAGGAGGAGAACGCGAGAATACAGACGAAAACGAGAAGCCCGGTGATGATCTGCCAGGCGCGCGTGCCTTTGGCGAGCATGATCAGGCGGTAGGTCAGATACCAGACGACAAGGATATCGGCGCCGGTCCGCGCCGCGCGCCACAAATCCGCCCAGACCCAGTTGTGCAGCCATCCATGCATCGCGCGCTTCCACCCCGACTCCAGCCGTTAGTATAACATAAGCCGTCTCGGGAATGCAAGCCGCATCGTTGGGATAGAAACGGCGCGGGGAGGCATACATGCCTCCTCGTGCCGCCTGATGTGTTTCTCCTGATCCCCGCCGGGCTAGGGAGCCGGGATGACCAGTTCGGCGGGCTGCGTCGCGTGAATCCAGTAACCCACGAAGGGCTGGAGCGAGTCGCCCGTGCCGAGCGTCGTGTAGCCGGAGCCGTTGTAGGTGTAGAGCGGCAGCTGCACCGTCGAGGCCGCGCCGATCGCGACCGGGCTGCCGGGGTTGATGGTGTCGACGGTGATGCCGGAGACCGAGACCGGCTGCAGGAACGGGTCGCCGATCATGTTCCAGCCGGGCAGCAGGCCGATGCGGTAGGATTGGTTCGTCGGGGCGGGGACGCCTTTGAGCCGGACATAGGAGTCCCCGGTGGGCAGGACAGCCCAGTACCCATGCCCCAGCCGCAGCGTGTCGGCAGGAGCGGTGGGGTACGCCAGGTACCCGGTCGCCGTCGGCGAGTAGGCGAACAGCGCCCCGGACGTGGTCGAGCCGAGCGGCGGCGTCAGCCCGAACAGCGCCGCGAAGTCGCCGACCGCCGGATAGTCATACGGCGCCGAGATCATCTGCAGGCTGCCGGCGGTGTACGTGTGGTCCGTCGGCAGGACTGTTAGCTGAGTTGTTGCTGGCGGCACGACGTTGCCTTGACTGGAACCGGCAAAACCCGCCAAACTCACGGAGACGAAGTATGAGAGTGCCGCATCCTGCCCGGTGCCGTTGAAGTTGTGAATGCCCGCCGGCTCCGTAAAGGACACCATGCCGGTCTTGGCGGCGGAAGTCCCCGTCAGGTTCAGGCTGGGGAGCTGCGCGTTGGTCACCGTGACGGTCGCCCCGGCGACGGGATTGCCGCTTGTGTCCACGACTTTGACGTTGATCCCTGCCGCGCCGAACGTTGTCGGCGCGAACTCCGGCAGCAGGTCGGCGGCGTCGTAGGTCCCCCACCCCGTGCAGTCGTCGAAGCCGACTCCGGCGAAATACACGCCGTTCGTGCTGCCGTCGCTGATGTCGTGGAAGTCCGTGCCGTAGTTCTTCCCCTCGGCGGCGGTGTAGATGTCGGGATTGGCGAAGCCGATGACCGGGAGGCTGTCGAGGAGGCGCTGTTGGTTGACCAGGGCGAAAAAGGCCGCCCACAGCGGGCAGGAGGCGCTCGTGCCGCCGACGACATTGTAACCGTTCACTTGGTATTCGCCGTTTGCCTGGTAGACCGAGTAGCCCGTGTTCGGGTCGGCGTTGAGCGAAACGTCAGGCAGATCGCGCATCGTCGTCGAAGCGCCCACGCCGGTCTGGTAGTCCGGCTTCGTCCAGTAGCCGCTCTCGCCGCCGCTGCCGCCCTCCGGCCCCAAAGGGTCAGTCAGGCCGCTGGTGAACCACGTCGACTCGGCGCCGTAGGTCGCCACAAGAGGCGTGCCGGCGCTCGGGGCGCTCGTCAGCGTCGTGCCGCCGACGGCGGTGACGAGGGGCTGGGAAGCCGGGTCGCCCACGTCCACCTGGTAGTCCGTGGTACCCGCCGTCTGGCTCTCGTCCATGTACGCCGCCGTGTCGCCCGACGAGGCGAGCATGGTCTGTCCCTGCGCGGCCATCTCCTGGAAGACCGCGTTCTCGGCTTGGAGAAGGCCCACCGGCTTGCCCCCGACCGTTTCCGTGCTGGTGATGGCCTGCTGTTCCGGGCCGCCGTAGCTTTCGCTGACGATGTTGGCGAGGTCGTCGGTGGCGATCTTCTGCTCCAGCGTGAAGTCGTCGATGACCACGTTGTCGATGGTCTGGCCGTAATCCGCGACGTTGTACTCGTAGACCAGGATTTTGGCCTTGGGCGCGACCGCGAGCACCATCTCGATGTCCAGCGTGACCTCGCCCTGGATGTCCGTATCCGTCACAGTGCCGTCGTAACCGCCGATCGTGACATTGCTCAGTGTGGGGCTGGGCAGCCCGTAGGCCTTGACATAAGCGGCGATGTCCGAAGCGAGGTAGCCGTTCTGCTCGAACAGCGCGATGGTCTGCCCCGCGCCACTCAGTCCGGCGGCGTACAGTGGGTTGATGTCATAGATCGAGCGGATGTCCGCCGGCGTCAGGCCGCCGAGCGGGCCGTTCCCAAGAGGAGTAGGGACCATGGGGCGGCCTTCCACGCCGAAGTTCGGGCGGGCGCGGTAAAGCGGGCGTTTCAGGGGCAGGTTGGTCAGGCCGATCACGCCGGAAAGGCGACCGGCGACGCTCAGGGGCAGCCGGGGAGCGGAATCGTTGATGTAGACCTCACGGCCCGTGGCCAGCCGGTAGCGGTTGAGCTGTACATGGAACGCCGACTCGACCGTGTCGCGGCTGCCGGACACAACCAGCAGGTTGCGGGTCGGCGTGGTGTCGGCCACGGACAGACCGTTCACGCCGGCCCAGGTCTTCAAAGCATCGTAGTCGGACTGGCTGGGGGCGAAGCGCGCGACGAACTGATCGTGGGTCAGAAACTTCTTGTAGAGCGCGTCCGCAGGGTCGCTCAGGCGGTGCAGCAGCGTGGCGAGCGCGTCGGGGTCGCGCCAGGGCAGGGTGAGCGCGATCTTGACACGGGCCGAGGCCGCCATCCGGCCCAGCGGCTGCGCCGCGCGCAGCGTCTCCGGCAGACGCGCGGGTCCCCCGAAGGCGACCAACGGTTCGGGCGTCCCCGCCTCGGCGTGGGGGGCCATCGGACCCAAGACGGGCAGGAGCATGAGCGACACGGCCAGGGCGCGCAGCGTCTGCGGCATAGCCCCTCGGAGCGATATGGGGGCGGCAGCGGGTTTGCGGCGAAAGCGATCTAAGAGCATGAACGGAAACTCCTTAGTCGAATGACGGAAGGGCGTGTTATCGGAAGCGGTTCGGATGACCGGGGGTCAACAAGGCGGACGGCGGGCGTGATTGTCATAGGCATTATAGTGGAAACGCAGGAGGCTGTCAAGAGCGGCATCGTTCTTGACAAAGCACACGGCATGGGGATATAATATCGCCGCGTCAGCCCTGATCCGGGGTCGTTCAACGGCAGGACAGCAGTTTTTGGAGCTGCGTATTGGGGTTCGAATCCCTGCCCCGGAGTTGACCGCGCCGGCCTCCTTCCCGAAGGAGGCTTTTTCTATGCGTTCCGTGGAACTCTGCCATGCCTTTTACCTGTGAAATCACGCCCCGCTTTAGCCAGCTCGACCCCGCCGGGATTCTGTTTTTCGGCGAGGTCTTCACGATCTGCAGCGCGGTCTACGAAGACTTCCTGCAAACGCTCGGGTTCGACTGGCAAGAGTGGTTCAACAACCCGGCCTACGCCTCGCCGGTGCGGCGCGCGGAAGCGGAGTATTTCAAACCCCTGGAAGGCGGGCGTGCCTACGAGGTCGGCGTGGGGATACTCGCGCTGGGGACAAGCTCTTTTGAGGTGGGGTACGTCTTTCAGCGCCAAGGCACTGCCCACTGCCGCGTGCGGATCGTACACGTCTTCATCGACGCCGCAAGCCGCGCGAAACTCCCCATCCCGACATCCGTCCGGGAGGCGTTCAGCCGGTTTGGAGTCCGAGCCGCGCCAGAAGCTCCGTCCGCAGCAGTTTCCCCAGAGGCGAGCGCGGCATGACCGCGACCCCGTGGACGCGCTGGATGCGCTCGAACGGCAACACCTGACGGTTGAACGCCTCGACGGCGTGCGCGATCTGCGCGTGACGCTCCGTGCCGCCCGTCGCGGCCAGATGGATGGCGGCGCCGAGCCGCGCGTCGGGCGCCGCGATCAGGACCGTCTCCGGTAGGTCGGCGTCCGACGCCAGCCGCGTCCAAAGGCGGCTCAGAAGGGCGACGTCCACGCTTTCCCCGCCGATCTTGACGAAGTCGCCGATGCGCCCCTGGATGGTAAGGGTGTTCCCCGCCAGCGTCCCCCGGTCTTCCGTCAGAAACCATCCGTCCTGCTTGGGATCAACAAAGCGCGCGTCGCCGCCGTCCGCGCTCAGCAGGCCGTAGCCGGTCAGCAGAGACGGGCTTTGCAGCAAAATGCGCCCGTCCGCGTCGGTGCGCGCCGTGACGTGCGAGAGCAGTTGGAGCGGCGGTTCGGCCCGCCCCGCGTCACCATCAAGCGACGACAGCGGGGCCGTCGCCACCTGAGAGCAGCACTCGGACAGCCCGTAACTCGGCAGGACGGGCCAGCCGAGCGCGCGGGCCGACCGGTACAGCGTGGGGTCGAGCGCCCCTCCGCCGATCACCACGGCGCGGAGGGCGGGCGGCGACGCGCAGGACGCCCGCAGCAGGTCGTGGAGCTGGGTCGGGACGAGTGAGGTCAGCGTCGCACGGGTTTCCCGCAGGAAGGCATGGAAAGCGAGGGCATCCCAGCGCGTCTCCTCGCCGGCGTCGGCGTAGCGATGGACTTCGGCGCCGCAGAGGAAGGCCCGCGCGAGGACGCCCAGGCCCCCGACGTGAAATTCCGGCAGCGCCAAGGCCCACGCATCGGCGTCCGACGCTCCCAGGTGTTCATTCACGGCCTGGGCCGAGGCCAGAAGCGCCCACTTGGACAGGGCGACCCACTTGATGCCGCTCGAGCCGGAGGTCGTCAGCCACAGATGGCCGGGCAGCGCCGGCATGGCCGCCTGCGCCCCCAACAAGGCCGCCCGCTGCGGGGCCGGCATCCGGGGGTTCATCAGGACCTCGGTCGCCTCGGACGTCCACCCGTGCCTGATTCGGTCCGCCGGAGCAGTCATGTCAGCATCTCCCAGCTCGTCTGCGCGAGTTCTTCGTCGAACCCGAAACCGTGTCCCTCCGGCAGACGCAATTGGGGGCCGTGCCACCCGAGGTGTTCCGAGAAGCGTGTCGGCGCGTAGGCGCGATGGCTGACCAGCCCGTGCCGCTCGTCCGGCGCTGCGGCGACCGTCTGCGCCGCCACCCAGGCCGCGCCGAGCTGGCCGACCGGGTGATCGAGGTAACTCGTCACGACCAGCCGCCGCTCGGGGAGACATGCCGAGAGGCCGGGCGGCAGGACAGGCCCTGACCGCGCGGACTTGTGGACGACCACGCCGCCAAAGTCAGGTGCAGTTTCTTCGGAAGCCGCGCGGTCCAATGCAAAAGTCATTCGCGTCGCGCTACTCGCTTTAGGCCAGCCGCCGGCGTCGAACGGGAACGGGTCCTCGATGAAGTCCACAAACGGCGCGAGGTCTGTGAGTTCGGCCCAATAGTCGCTGAGCCGCGCAGGCGTTAGAGTCTCGTTGTAGTCCAGACGCAGTCGCGGCGGCCCACCGTCCGCCAGCGTGACGCCTTGCAGGAACGAACACACGTCCCGAAGTTGTCCCTTCTCCGCATCAAGGTCCTTGCCGAGCTTGACCTTGAAGCGGGTGAAGCCTTCAGCGAGTGCCGCTTCGAGCGCGGCCTGGTCGCGCCCGCCGATGCCGGGCAGGAGGAAGTGGCTGGCGGGGACGCGCAACCCCTCCCAGAGCGAGCGTCCGGCGGCACGCGCCACGGCGTCCAGAGCGGCGAACGCGAGCGAAGCCCGCGTCAGTTCCGTGGTCTCTCCGCGCGCCAAAAGACCAAGCTGCGGCGCGAGCGCCAAATCCCCCAGTTCCGTCCAGGGGTGCAGGTCCGCGTAGCCCACTTCGCCCTCCCGGAACCGGACCCGCAGCAGGGCGCCGTGCCGCACGACGCCGCGCGACAGCGCGCCCAAAGGCGCCGCCGAACGGAGCTCGTACCGATGGCAGGCGAGTTCGATCGCGTCGTGGGTTGTCGGGCCTGTAGCGTCCGTCACGGCAGGCGCGGGAACTTGCTGAAGTCCGGCTTCCGCTTCTCGACGAATGCGTTCTTGCCTTCCTGGGCCTCCTGCGTCATGTAATACAGAAGCGTCGCATCCCCGGCCAGTTCCAGCAGGCCGAGCTGCCCGTCACAATCCGCGTTCAGCGCCGCTTTCAGGCAGCGCAGGGCGAGCGGGGAGTGGTCCAGCATCTCGCGGCACCACTTCAGCGTTTCCTGTTCGAGCTGCTCGACGGGGACAACCGTGTTGACCAGGCCCATCTGCAGGGCCTCGTCCGCACCGTACTGGCGGCACAGGAACCAGATCTCCCGCGCCTTCTTCTGGCCGACGATGCGGGCCAGGTAGCTGCTGCCCAGGCCGCCGTCGAACGACCCGACCTTCGGCCCCGTCTGGCCGAACCGGGCGTTGGAGGCCGCGATGGTCAGGTCGCAGATGACGTGCAGGACGTGTCCGCCGCCGATGGCGTAGCCGGCCACCATGGCCACGACGGGCTTGGGCAGGCTGCGGATCTGCTTCTGCAGGTCCAGCACATTGAGCCGGGGCGTGCCGTCCCCGCCGACGTAGCCGCCGGTCCCACGCACCTTCTGGTCGCCGCCGGAGCAGAACGCCTCGCTGCCGGCGCCGGTCAGGATCACGACGCCGATCTCCGCGTCCTCGCGCGCGATGGCGAACGCTTCCTGCATCTCCGTCACGGTCTCCGGGCGGAACGCATTGCGGACGTGGGGCCTGTTGATGGTCACTTTGGCGATGCCGTCGGGGGTACGCTCCAACAGGATGTCCTGGAAGGTCTTCATCGTCAGCCATTCCTGGGGCGGTGTCGCCTGGGGCGGAGTCGGTTGGTCTTCGGTCATTTCTTTCCTCCATCAAGGCGGCGGCGCTGTGCCGCCGTCAGAAACTCCGCGACGCGCGCGGTGAACGCCTGCGGCTGCTCCCACGGGACGCGGTGTCCGGCGTCCGGGGCGACCCAGGTCTCGACCTGGGGGATGGTTGCCCGCACCCGGCGGCAGATCGGGACCTGACCGGCGTCTTCGGCTCCAGCGACCCAGAGTACGGGACAGGGCAGCGTTCGGAGCGCCAGCCACAGGGGCGCCTGCGCTCCGAGCGACCACCGGCGCAGCGCGTCGGCCAGCCGGGCGCGGGAGAAATCGTCTTCCCGGCGCTCCCCCAGCGCGGCCCGCCTGCCGGCGAAGACGGGCTGGGCGTCCCACGCGGCCAGTACGGTCTCCCACGGCTCGGCCTCAAAGCGCCGCGCCCAGGTCTCGTCATTGCGCCGCCGCTGTCCACGCGCCTCCGCCGAGTCCAGCCCTGGGTTCGCGCCGACGATGACCATGCCGTCCCACAACGCAGGGAACTGCACGGCCATGTGCAGGGCCAGGCGGCCACCAAGCGAGTATCCCAGCAGATAATGCCTTCCCGTGGCAGGGACAAGCGCGCGGGCCTGCGCGACGCGGCGGCAGTACGCCTCGGCCCACGCCGGGATCGAAGCCGCGCCGAACTCATCCCAGTCACGCGGCGAGCCGAGGAAGCCGTGCAGGCAGTGGAGCGTCATCGGGCGTCCACGCCCCCCGCCGCCAGGGCATCGTGCGCCTGCCAGAAGCGCTGGGTCGCGGCGTCATCGGGGACGATCTCGATCAAGCGCCGTCCCCGCCCCGGCGCGTCCGCCACTCCTGCCGGCGGAATGCTTTCCCAACGCTCGTAGTCCAAGCCCCAGAACTGAGCGAGATGCTCAAAGGACAGGTCGTGCCGGTTCTGGAACGCCGGGTCCGGGAACATGCGGTCGAAGATCTTCCCGCCGCCGTTGTTGATGACGACCATGGTCGCGCGGATCGACGGAAGCTGCCGCAGAATCCAGGGCGCTTGCATATCGTACAGCGTCGTCAGGTCGCCGAAGAGCGCCCAGTTCTCGCTGTCTTCCCCGCAGAAGCCCAGAAACGTGGAAACCTGTCCGTCGATCCCGTTCAATCCCCGGCTCGCGCCGATCTCCAAGCTGTGCGCCTCCCAGGTCGCGGCCAGGTCCCACTCGCGGATGGGAAGGCTGTTGCCGAGGAAAAGCCGCGCCCCGTGGGGGATGATCTCCGAAAGGCGACGGACCAGTCCCGGCTCCGAACGCGGCTCGTCGCGCAACAGACGCCCAAGCGCCGCGTCCAGCGCGCGGTCACGCGCAATCAGATCTGTGACACGCTCCTGCGGGCGGACGGCGGGTGTTTCCGTCGTCAGTCGGCTCAGAACCTGGCCTAGCGGCGCATGGACGAACGCCCCGCGACTCGCGCCGGAGAACGGCTGCGCGCTGAGCGAGAGCAGGGGCAGGTCTTGTAAAGACTCCTCCAGGTCGCGCCACAGGCGCAACGTGGGGACGGAGCCGACGCGAAGCACCCCGTCCATCCACACGCCGCTGCCGCCGGATGCGGGATTTTGGACAAGCGCCATCTGCCCGGCGCGGAGCGCGAGCGACCCAAGCGTCGGGTGTTCGCGCAGGCCGGAAAGGCTTTCCAGCAGGACCGGAGCGCCCAATGCCGTCAGGAACTCCAGCGCGGGCGCCCGCTCTTCCGGCGCCAGCGCGCCGACGACAACGACGGGGAAGCGGCTGCGCTCACGGAACTCGTCGAGACACCACCGCGCTTCCGCCAGCGAGTGGCGCATCGCGTCCTCGGTCCATGCGGACGGCAGCGCGGATATGCCCTGTTCCGCCTGCGTCACCAGCGGCCCGCCGCCCGGCTCGAGAAGCGGCTCCTCGAAGCAGACGTTGACGTGGAGCGGCCGCGCCCGGCTCCAGGCGCCCAAGTCCATGCGCTCGGAGCCGGCCAGATCGACGTCGATCTCTGCGTAGACGCCGAACAGGCCGACCTGCTCGGCGGTCTGCGGCGCCCCGGTGCCGCGAAAGCGGCGGGGCCGGTCCGCCGTCACCAGCACCAGGGGCAGGCCGCTGTAGTACGCCTCCATGGTCGCGGGGAGCAGCTCCCCGGCGGCGGTCCCTGACGTGGTCACGACTGCAAACGGCGCTCCCGTCGCCTTGGTGCGTCCCAGGCCGAAAAAGGAGGCGCTGCGCTCCTCGAAGAAATACAGCAGGCGGAAGCGGCCGTCCTGGGACAGCAGGCTGACAAGCGGGGCGTTGCGGGCGCCCGCACACACGCAAAGCTCCCGGACTCCGGCCTGGGAGAGCGCGTCCAGGACGTGCAGGGCGAGTTCTCGGTTCATAAGCCGAACAACTCCTTGACGGAGTCGCGCTTCTGGCGCAGTTCTTCCCATTCCCGCTCCATCCGGCTTTCACGGATGATGCCGCAGCCGGCGCCGATGCGCAGCGTGTCCGCGTCCCACATCATGTTGCGGACGGCCACCAGGCAGAACGCCGAGCCGTCGGGCCATTGCGCCCCGAACGGCGCCCCGAACCCGCCGCGCCCCTTTCCCG
>CAXUCQ010000016.1:12519-14199 GCA_964249295.1 uncultured Armatimonadales bacterium
ACCCGCCGAGCGCGGGCGTCGGGTGCAGTCGGCGCACAAGAAACTCGAACGACGTTGTTTTTTGTTGTGCGTCCTCGATGGGCGTCTTGAGGTTCGAGTGCGTCGGCAGCTTGAGGACGCGCGTTTCGGCGACCTTCACGGCGCCGAACGGCGCGAGCGCATCGACAATGCCTTCGATGACCAGGCAGTGTTCGCGGCGCTCCTTGGAGTCGGCCAGGAACGCCCCCTCAGCACTCATCGCCTCCGCCGGGTCCGGCGCGGACAGGGTCCCGGCGAGCGCCATGGTCCGAAGCACACCCGCGTGAATCTCGAAGAGTAGTTCCGGGGACGCGCCGAGCACGCCGCCGTCCCGCGACCAATGGCCGTAGGGCATCAGCGTCTCGGGGGCGTGAAGCAGGGCCGACAGGCTGCGGCTCAGGAAGCCGGGAGACGGCGGGGTGGCTGCCTGTTCAAAGAAAACGGGGACCACTTTTGCAAGCCGCCCGGCCTGAAACTCGGCTTGAAGGTCCTGAAAGGCCTCTTCAAAGAGGGACACCGGCGGGAGCGACCATCCGAGATTGACCGACGGTGAACTGATGCCGGTCGCCGCCGACGTCTCCAAAAGATCGGGTATAGAGTAGGGTCGCACCCAATCCCGACCCGCCGGGTCGGCGGGCAGGAACCAGGGGGCAGGCTCGTCGAGGAAGAAATCGGGCGCGTAGACGCTGACGGTGTCGGGCTGCGGGCTGTGCGCCCTCCGCAGCGGACCCTGGCTCATCCAGGCTCGGTGCGGCATCCCCGGCCTCGCGGGCGGACCGAGCAGCACGCCTTCGGTCGGAACGATTACATCCTCTGGGTTGTGCAAAGCCCGCCTCAGTTTCTAATGCTCTTCGTGACTCATGTCCCCGCCGGTCGTCCCAAGAGGGATCATTTGGTAAAAGGCCAGGTCCAGCCAGCGGTCGAACTTCCAGCCGGCGTGCCGGACGGTGCCGCAGTGGGTGAAGCCCAGATTCTCGTGCAAGGCGATGCTGGCGATGTTGGCGGTGTCGATGCCGGCGACCAGCGTATGATAGCCCTGGACGACGGCGGCCTCGATGATCTCGCGGAGCAGCGCCTTCCCCACCCCATGGCCCCGGAAGCGGGCATCGACATAAACGGAATGCTCGACGCTGTATTGGTAGGCAGGCCGGTCACGGAACGGCCCGTAGCTGGCAAAGCCCATCAGTTCCCCGTCTTCACTCTCGGCACCGAAGACGGGATAACCGCCGCGCGTCTTCGCCTCGAACCACTCGGCCATCGTTCCCAAAGTCCGGGGTTCGTACTCATAAAGCGCCGTCGAACCCAGGATGGCGTCGTTGAAGACCGCGAGGATGGCCGGGGCATGCGGGTCATACTCGCAGCGCACGATTCTCATGTCGCTCGCCTCCGTTTCAGCGCGAAGTCTCCCCGAGTCATACCCCAAATACCGCCGTCACAGCGCATATTGTACTATTTTTCACAAACTAAGTCAAGTGACTTTCGTTAGGGTATAGTCTTCCACAGAGCGCAAGATGGGAGACGGTATGACGAGAACTCAGGCGGGCGTCTGGCTGCTGGCCGCGCGGCCCAAAACCCTGCCGGCGGCGGCGGCCCCGGTGCTGGTCGGGGCAGGGGCGGCGGTCGCGGCGCACCGGTTTTCGGCGGGGCCGGCACTGGCGGCGC
>CAXUCQ010000016.1:14209-18386 GCA_964249295.1 uncultured Armatimonadales bacterium
GCGATCTCGGCCTTCAACGCGCTGACGCTTTCGCCGGCACTGGCGGCGCTGCTGGGCGCACTGCTGTTTCAGATCGGGGCGAACCTGGCCAACGACGTCTTCGACCACCATCGCGGCGCGGACACGGCGGAGCGTCTCGGCCCGACGCGCGTGACCTCGGCGGGACTGCTCGCCCCGAAAAGCGTTCTGAACGGGATGTGGCTGGTCTTCGCCCTTTCGGTGCCGGTCGGGTTGTACCTGGCGCACGTCGGCGGGTGGCCCGTCGTCCTGATCGGCCTGACGGCGATCGTCGCGGCGATCGCCTACACAGGGGGGCCGTTCCCGCTGGGCTACAACGGCCTGGGCGATATTTTTGTCTTCCTGTATTTCGGCCTGGCGGCGGTCTGCGGCACGTGTCTCGTCACGGCGGGTCATGTCACGCGCGCGGCCTGGCTGGCCGCCGTGCCGATCGGCTTCTTGGCGACGGCCATCCTGGTCGTCAACAACCTGCGCGACATCCAGACGGACCGGGCGGCGGGCAAGCGGACGCTGGCCGTGCGCCTGGGCCGAGTGGGGACGCTGGCCGAGTACAGCCTGATGATCGCGCTCGCGTATCTGGCCCCGGCCGTGATGTCCGTGGCCCGCGTTTCCCGCCCCTGGGTCCTGCTGACCTGGCTCTCCCTGCCGCTGGCGGCGCGGCTGCTGAAACAGGTCCGCACCCTGGAAGGCCGCGCCTTGAATCAGGTTCTGGCGCACACGGCGCGTCTGGAACTGGTGTACGGGGCGTTGATGGCGGTCGGCCTGATGCTGTCGCGTTGAGGGAACGACGGGGCGGGTGAGCGAGGATGTGCGGAGTTTTGTTTCTGCTGGCGGGCCTGGCGGCGGGCGTTTACTGCCTGTGGGATGGCATCCGGGGACTGGCGAGCGGCGTCGTCGTGGACTCAGGCCGGCATCACAGCACCGCCTACGCGCGCGCCACCGCCCCCCTGGAATACTGGCTGACCGAGTGCGGGTTGCTTTTTGTCGGCGTACTCCTGACCCTGCTGTTCGCCGGCGGCCTGTCCCGGAAGCTGCGCCCGGCGAGGGGCCGGACGATTAGTGATGGGGACGCCCCGCCCGAAGTCGACTCGCTTCACAGATAAACGGCGGCATCGAACAGTTCGCTGACGGAGTCGTCTTTGTGGATGCGGCTGATGGCGTTGGCGAGCAGGGGGGCGACGGAGATCACGGTGATCTTCGTGGAGTCGGTCTCCTTGCTTTCGGGGAGCGGGATGGTGTCGGTGACGATCAGCTCGGAGATCGGCGACTCCTCGATGCGCTCCACGGCGCTGGCGGAGAGGACGGCGTGGGTGCAGCAGGCGAACACGCGGCGGGCGCCACGCTCCATCAGGGCGCAGGCGCCGAAGACAACCGACCCGCCGGTGTCGATCATGTCGTCGACCATGACGCAGGTTTTGCCGGACACGTCGCCGATGATCTCCATGATCTCGACCTTGTTCGGCTCGGGGCGGCGCTTGACGATGATGGCGATGGGCGCGTGCAGCATCTCGGCCATGCCGCGCGCCCGCCCCACCCCGCCGACGTCGGGCGAAACGACGACCGTATCGTGGTCGGTCAGGCCGCGCTCGGCGAAGTGGGAGCCGAGCAGCGGGCCGGCGTAGAGGTGGTCGAGCGGGATCTGGAAAAAGCCCTGGATCTGGCCGGCGTGCAGGTCGACGGCCAGGACGCGGTGCGCGCCCGCCGTGGTGATGAGGTCGGCGACCAGGCGGGCGGTCACGGGTTCGCGGGGCTTGATCTTTTTGTCCTGGCGCGAGTAGCCGTAGTAGGGGATGACGAGCGTGATGCGCCGGGCGGAAGCGCGGCGGAAGGCGTCGACCAGGATGAGCAGCTCCATCAGGCTGTCGTTGGCGGGGGCGCAGGTGGGCTGGACGATGAAAACGTCCATGCCGCGCACGCTCTCCTCGATCTTGACCTGAATCTCGCCGTCCGCGAAACGCCTGCAGTGCAGGCGGCCCAGCGGCAGGCCGAGGTGGTGGGCGATCTTCGCGGCCAGGGCCGGGTTGGCGTTGCCGCCGAAGACGCGCAGTGTGCTGCTGTCGGTTCCCATCGCGCTGCTCCCCCTGTCGTGCGTGACGTGGACGTTGGCCCAGTTGCGGCTGTGAGTGGGTGCGGGCCGTCTCGGCCCTACGGAATACTTTTGCGGCGCTTTTTGGCAGCGGCCCAGCCGTCTTTGTTGACCTGCCGCGCGCGCCCGAAGGCGAGGGCGTCGGCGGGAACGTCTTGGGTGATGACGGAGCCGGCGGCGGTGTATGCGCCGTCGCCGACGAGGACGGGCGCGACCAGAGTCGAGTGAGTCCCCACGAAGGCGTCGGCGCCGATGGTCGTCTTGTTCTTGGTCGGCGTGCGGAACGGGTCGTAGTTGCAGGTGATGGTCCCCGCGCCGATGTTGGTGCCGGGGCCGATCTCGGCGTCGCCCAGGTACGCGAGGTGGCCCGCCGAGACGCCGCTGCCCAGCGCGGCGTTTTTGAGTTCGACGAAATTGCCGATCTTGACGTTCCGGGCGACGACGCTGCCGGGGCGGACGTGGGCGAACGGGCCGATCTTGGTGCCGTCGCCGATGTCGCTGGCGACGACCCACGAATCGCGGACGGAAACGCCGTCGCCGAGATTGGCGTCGCTGATGCGCGCGCCGGGACCTATGACGCAGTCCTCGCCGATGTCGGTGACGCCGCTCAGCGTCGTGAACGGATGGACGACGGTGTCGGGGCCGATCTTCACCGTGGCGGCGATGTGGGTGGTCAGGGGGTCGAGGACGGACACGCCCGACTCCATCAGTCCGCGGTGGACGCGGGCCTGCACCGTTTGAGTCAGACCGACGAGTTCGGCGCGCGTGTTGACGCCGCGCACGATGTCGGCGTCGGGGGAGACGACGGCGCGGACGGGGTGGCCCTCGCCCGCGAGCAGGGCGATCACGTCGGTCAGGTAATACTCGCCCGGGGCGTTCTGGGGCGTGATGCGGCGCAGGGCGTCGAAAAGGCGCGGCGCGTCGAACGCATAAACAGAGGTGCCGATCTCGCGGATCCGCAACTGCTCGGGGGTGGCGTCGCGGGCCTCGACGATGCCCCGGACCTGGCCGCTGGCGTCGTCGCGCACGATGCGCCCGTAGTTCGCGCCGTCGTCCAGGACGGCGGTGAGCAGGGTGGCGGCGGCATCGCCGGCGGCGTGCTCAGTGACCAGGGCGCGGAGCAGGGCGGGCGTGAGCAGGGGGGCGTCGCCGGGAACCACGAGCAAAACCCCGGCCCAGTCGCCGAGCAGCGCCTCGGCCATCTGGACGGCGTGGCCCGTGCCGCGCTGTTCGGCCTGCAGCACGTACTCATAGTCCGGCCCCAGGGCGTCCTGCACCTGCTCGGCCTGATGCCCGACGACGAGGACGGTTCGGGTCGCGCCGGCGTCCGCGACCGCGTCGAGCGCCCAGCGCAGCAGGGGCTTGCCGAGCAGCGGGTGGAGGCCCTTGGGCGTCTTGGACTTCATGCGGGTGCTCTTGCCGGCGGCAAGGACGAGAGCGGCGATGCTGGGCGGCGTTTCAGACATAGGGCGGCATCCTGACGGGGCGGGCTTGTTCGTGACGCCCTATTATAGCGACTGGCTCGCGGCGAGTCAAGTCGGCTTTTCCGTGCGTGGCAGGAACTTCGCGGGGCGAGGTTGCGTCTTGAAGGGAGATGAATCGTCTCGCCGTCATTGCCGCCGACCGCCGCTTCCGCTGGTGCCTGGTCGCGTCGCTCGTGCTGTCCGCCGTGGCTTTCTCGTACCTGGGGCTGATGCTGCAGCCGCGCCCCCTCCCGGCGCAGGCGGCTGCGCGCCGTGTGATGCGCGTCGCGGTGCTGCCGTACCTCCCCCCGCCCCGCAAGCCGATCGTCGCGCCTCGACGCCGCGTCGTTCCCAGAGTGCGGGTCGTGCGGGCGACCCGACACAGGGCCTCGCCGCGTCATAACCCGCTGCTCGCCAAACACCCGCTTCTGCCCGGCGGCGCGGCGTCCCACGCACCCGCGCTGGCCGCGACGACGGTCGCCCCGACGCTGACGACGCCGACGCCGGCCGCGCAGATCCCCGTGATGGTGGCGCAGAACAGCCGCATCACCGTCCCGCTCGCGCCGCCGGCGACCATCGATATGCCGGCCATATCCCCGACGCCCGCGCC
>CAXUCQ010000017.1:0-18177 GCA_964249295.1 uncultured Armatimonadales bacterium
TCGACGGCGCTCTCAAATGCGCCCGGAAGATCGGGGCGCGGCGCGTCGCCCTGCTCGCGTTCGGCGCCGGCATCGGCAGCGTCCCCGCCAAAGCCGTCGCCCCGCTGATGACTCAAGCCGCCGTCAGCGCCCGCAAGGACTTCGACGAGGTCGTCATCGTCGTCTTCAACGGCCGCCTCGCCCCGGCCTTCCAGGCCGAGTTCAACAAGCTGGCGAAGCAATACCCGTCGCCGACATCAGCCCCCGACCCGTAGCGCAACGGAGCGGCCCCCTGCGCGGCCCCATTCCTGTGCTATAATACGGTCACGATGCCCGCCTACGACCGCTTCCACGCCGCCGTCCGCCACGCGCTTGTCAAAGACGGCTGGACCATCACCGACGACCCGCTGACAATCCGCGTCGGTGACCGCAAACTGTTCGTGGATCTAGGCGCGGAACAGGTGCTCGGCGCAGAGAAGGGGCCGCGCAAGATCGCCGTCGAGATCAAGACGTTCGCCGGACCGTCCGGCTTGACGGATCTTCATGAGGCGTTGGGGCAGTACGTACTTTATCGTGAGGTCCTCGCCGAACGCGAGCCGGAACGCGAACTGTACCTCGCCGTCTCGACAGACACTCTGGACGGCCTTTTCCGGGAAGAGATCGGCCTGCTCGTCCTGCGGCGTCAGGTTCTGCGACTGATCGGCTTTGATCCAGAAGCGGAGGAGATAACGCGATGGATGACCTGAACGCACCGCGCGAACTCGTGGAGCGCGTCCTCTGCGAGTGCGCCCGCTTCTACGCCTCCCCCGATGCGCGGACGCTTCTGGCGTTTGACCGCTCACGCGACCAGTATCTCATCCTAGAGGAAGGTTGGGACGGCTTCCGCCGCATCCACGTCACCTTCGTTCATGTCGAACTGAGCGAAGGCAAGTTTTGGATTCAGAAGGACGGCACCCAGGACGGCATCGCCACGGATCTGCTGGCCGCCGGCGTCCCCCGCGAGCGCATCGTCCTCGCGTTCCAGCACCCCGATCGCCGTCGGTACGGCGACTTCGCCGTTGCCTGACCCGCCGCCCGCTTCCGCCGCGTCAGCCCCATGTACGAGCGCCACGAACACGAGCAGTTCTTTTGGGACGAGCCGACGCTGGCGCACCTGGCGGACGTCGTGTCGGCGTACCCCCTGCCGTGCTGCCTTTGTGCGCCTTTGCTCGGTCAGGAACTGGAGCGGCGCGGCGTCGAGACGCGGACGCTGGACATCGACCGACGTTTCGCCACCCTGCGCGGCTTCCGCGAGTGGAACCTGTACCGCCCCGAATGGCTGGGGGAGGGGTTCGGCCTCATCGTCTGCGACCCGCCGTTCTTCGGCGTCTCCCTGTCACAGTTGTTCACCGCCATCCGCCTTCTGAGCCGCCATGATTATGCACAGCCCCTGCTGGTCTGCTACCTCGCCCGCCGTGCCGCCAACATCGAGGGGACGTTCCGGCAGTTCGGCCTGGAGCCGACCGGATACGAGCCGGGCTACCGGACGGTGCAGGACCAGGAGCGCAACCGGATCGAGTTCTTTGGAAACCTGGGCCGCGCGACTCACACCCTGCTGCGGCACGGGAGCCACGACGTCAGCGGATAGGAACGGAATGATGTCTGCCGAAACGACGACACTTTATCGCCCCGTAGGTCAGAAAGAACTGGAACTGATCCAAGCCGCCGACAACCGCACGTTCCCGCCGCGCCTGTCCTGGCAGCCGATCTTCTACCCGGTCCTGAACGAAGCTCTACGCGACGCAGGTCGCGCGGGACTGGAACACGAAAGACGCCGCCTCCGGGTATGTCGGCTATGTCACGCGCTTCCAGGTCAACTCGGATTTCTTGAGTCGCTACCCCGTGCAGGTCGTTGGGGGCTTGGAACACGAGGAATACTGGATACCGGCGGAAGACCTGGAAGAGTTTAATCGCAATCTGAAAGGCTCCATCAAGGTCATCGCGGAGTATCGTTTGCCTTGACTTCCCGCCTGCCTTTCGGATATACTGAGGCCCTGTTACCCTGGGAGATCCTGTCCGATGCCGACTCCGATGACGACCCACCCGCAGCAACGGATGCTGTCGCAGCGCGCCCTCAACGCCCTGCCGTCGCCGACTCTCGCCATCACCGCCAAGGCCAACGCGCTCAAAGCGGAAGGCAAAAACATCATCGGCTTCGGCGCCGGCGAGCCGGACTTCGACACGCCGCAGAACGTCAAAGACGCCGCCGTCCGCGCCCTCGCCGCCGGGGACACCAAGTACACGCCGTCCAGCGGCACGGTCGCCCTCAAAGACGCCATCATCGCCAAACTCCGGCGCGACAACGGGCTGACCTACGCCCGCACGGAGATCATTGTCTCCGCCGGGGCCAAGCACTCGATCTACAATCTGATGCAGGCAATGCTTGACCCCGGCGATGAGGTCGTCATCCCGTCGCCCTACTGGGTCTCGTACCCGGAGCAGGTCAAGCTCGCGGGCGGCGTCCCCGTCATCGTGCCGACGGACGAGAACACCAAGTTTCTCACCACGGCCGCCGCCATCGAGGCCGCCCTCACGCCGCGCACCAAGCTTGTCATCGTCAACTCGCCGTCCAACCCGACCGGGGCCGTCTCTCCGCCCCAAACCCTGCGCGACATCAGCGACCTCTGCGTCGGGCGCGGCATCTATCTGATGTCGGATGAGATCTACGAGAAGATCATCTACGCGGGCAGCGAGTTCGTGTCCCCGGCCTCGTTCAGCGACGAAGCCAAAAAGCGGACGATCACCGTCAACGGCTTCTCCAAGGCCCACTCCATGACCGGCTGGCGCCTGGGCTATGCCGCCGCCGACATGGACATCGTCGCGGCCATGTCCAAGATCCAGGACCAGAGCACGTCCAACCCGACCTCCATCGCGCAGGCGGCGGGCGTCGAGGCGCTCAACGGCCCGCAGGACGCCGTCGAGACCATGCGCCGGGCGTTCGCCGAGCGCCGCGACTACATCGTGGCCGCCCTCAACGACATCCCCGGCGTGCGCTGCCTGCAGCCGGGCGGGGCGTTCTATGTCTTCCCCAACGTGGCGTCCGTGTACGGGCGGAACTGGACGCCGCCCGGCGACGACCCGCGCACCATCGGCGGCTCGGACGACTTCGCCGAGTTTCTGCTGACGCAGACGGGCGTGGCGGTCATCCCCGGCTCCGGGTTCGGCGCCGATGAAAATGTGCGATTATCCTACGCGACTTCAATGGCAAACATCCAGACGGGCGTCGCCCGCATCGCCGACGCGATTCAGTCGCTGCAGTAAACGTCTTATGATCGCCGCCGTATGAACCAGGAAGACGCCGAACTGCAAGCGGCGGCGCGCGACAGAGGACTGCCCATCCAGAGCATCGCCCTGCTGCGCCAGGCGTTGACGCACAAATCGCTCGTGCCGGACACGCCTTTGGACAGCAACGAGCGCCTGGAGTTCCTGGGCGACTCCGTCCTCGGCCTGGTCGTCAACGAGCACCTCTGCGCGACCTTCCCCACGCGCCGCGAGGGCGAGCTGGCCAAGGCCAAGGCCCTGATCGTCTGCAAAGACGCCCTGGCCGCGTCGTCCCGCCGCATGGACCTGACGCCCCTGGTGCGGCTGGGCCGCGCCGAGGAAGCGATGGGGGGCCGGAACCGGGCCAGCATCATCGCCGATGCCTATGAGGCCCTGGTCGCCGTGATCTACAACGAGAGCGGCTACGCGGCGGCCCGCGACTTCATCCTGCGGACACTGGCCCCGGAGATCGCCGAAGTGGGGCGGCAGCGCGACTGGCGCGACCCGAAAAGCGTTCTGCAGGAAGCGCGGCAGGCCGAGCGCCGCAGCGCGCCGGTCTACCGCGTGGTCGCCGAACAGGGCAGGCAGCACGACAGGACCTTCACCATTGAAGTCGTGCTGGACGGCAGGACGGTCGGCGCGGGTGCCGGCAAGACGAAAAAAGAAGCGCAGCAAGCGGCGGCGGAAGCCGCCCTAGCCGCGATGACGCCCACCGCCCAGGAGTAAAATCCTGGGCTGCCGAAAAGAAGACTGCCCGCCTTCGCGGGCGGAAAAAGAAGCTTTGTGACACTCCGCGCCCTTACCCTCGGGCAGTCCGCACTTTTCAGCCCAGGGCTTCAGTCCTGGGCGGCACTCAGGATACCGGACGACCGACGTAGAACGACATGACACCACACACGGCGGAGATCGGCATTTTCGGCGGCAGCGGCTTCTATGAGTTCGTCCAGGGCGACGTGGAGCAGATCAAGGTCGAGACGCCCTACGGCCCGCCCTCGGACCGCATCGCCCTCGGCACCGTCGCCGGGCGCCGCGTCGCCTTCCTGCCGCGCCACGGCAGGACCCACGCCCTGCCGCCGCACAAGGTGCCGTACCGGGCCAATCTGTGGGCCTTCCAGCATCTCGGCGTCACGCGGGTCATCGCGCCCAACGCCGTCGGCTCGCTGCAGTCGCACATCGCGCCCGGCCACTTCGTCGTCACCGACCAGTTCGTTGACAGAACGAATGGACGCGCGGACACGTTCTACGACGGCCCGATCGCCACGCACGTTTCCAGCGCCGAGCCGTACTGCCCCCAACTGCGCCGACTGGCCGTCGAGGCGACGCAGGAACACGGCGTCCCGGTCCATGACGGCGGGACGTGCGTCGTCATCCAGGGGCCGCGCTTCTCCAGCAAGGCCGAAAGCCGCTGGTTCACGGCGATGGGCTGGCAGACGGTCTCGATGACCCAGTACCCCGAGGCCATCCTGGCGCGCGAACTCGCCCTGTGCTACGTCAACATCGCGCTGGTGACGGACTACGACGCCGGCCTGGTCGCGGGCGACGCCCCCGTCGAGGCGCACGACGTGGTGCAGATCCTGGCGCGCAACACGGCCAACGTGAAGAAAGTCATCAGGACGATGCTGGAGCGGATGCCCGACACGCGGGACGACCTCTGCCCGAACGCGCTCAAGTTCGCGCGGATGGATTAGCCCATGAAAGCCCTCATCCTGGCGGCGGGGCGCGGGACGCGACTCGCTCCGCTGACCGACGACTGCCCGAAGCCGATGCTGCCCATCGCGGGCGTGCCGATGGTCGAGCGCATCATGGCGGGCATCGCGCAGGCGGCGGGCGTCACGGAGTTCGTCCTCGTGACCGGCTACCGCGCCGATGTCGTCCAGGGTCACTTCGGCGACGGCACGAGTCGCGGCTGGCGCGTCGAGTACGTCCACCAGGAAGTGCCGCTCGGGGTGGGGGCCGCCGTGCAGTGCGCGCACGGCCCGCTGCAGGACGCCCCGTTCCTGATGACCTACGGCGACATCATGCTGGACCCGGAAAACTACGCGAAATTTGCGAAAACGAACCCCTCCGACGCCCGCGCCGTCGTCGGCCTGAACTGGGTGGACGACCCGTATCGAGGCGCGGCGGTCTACATGGACGCAGACGGGCGGGTGAGCCGCATGGAGGAGAAGCCGCCGCGCGGCACGGCGACGACGCACTGGAACAATGCCGGCCTGTTCGTCTTCGACCCGCTGATCTTTGACTACACCGCGCGCCTGGTTCCCTCGGCGCGCGGCGAGCGGGAACTGCCGGACGCCCTCTCGGCGATGATCTCGGACGGACATTCCGTGCTGGGGCTGCCGCTGGCAGGCCGTTGGCGCGATGTGGGGACGCTGGAAGACTACGCGGCGATCAACGCCGAATACGGAGCAGTGAATTCGTGAGACTCGCAGACGACGCGGCCCGTGCGTATGAGAAGCGATTCGGCGCCCGACCCACGGCGGCGGCGGTCGCGCCGGGCCGGGTCGAGATCATGGGCAACCACACCGACTACAACGGCGGCTTCGTCCTGCCGGCGGCCCTGGACAAAGCCACGGCGGTCGTTGGAAGCGCTGTGTCGGGAAACGCCATCACGCTCTGCGCCGTCGATTTCGGGCGCGAAGCCGTGTTCTCCGCGCGCCGGTTGACCCACGACCCGAAAAACTCGTGGGCGAGTTACGCCCTCGGCGTCGTCCAGCAGCTGCAGCGGGGCGGGGTGCCGATCACCGGCTTCCGGGCCGCCATCCACAGCGACGTTCCCGGCGGCGCGGGCCTGTCCTCGTCGGCGGCGCTGGAAGTCGCGACCGCGCTGTTCCTGCGCGAGCTGTTCCCCTACGAGCGTGACCCGATGGAGATCGCCCGCCTGAGCCAGCGCGCCGAGAACGAGTTCGTCGGCGTCCAGTGCGGCATTCTAGACCAGTTCTCGTCCGTCTTCGGGCGGCAGGACAGCCTGCTCTTTCTGGACTGTCTGACGCTGGAACACGGCACGGTCGAGATGGGCCGCCGCGACATCGCCCTGGTCGTCTGCGACTCCAACGTCAAGCACGCCCTGACCGGCGGCGACTACAACACGCGCCGGGCCGAGTGCATGGCCGCCGCCGCCCACTTCGGCAGGTCGCTGCTCCGGGAAGTCCCCTGGGACGAGTTCCTGGCCCGCGAGCACGAGCTGCCGCCCGATCAGCGCAAGCGCGCCCGGCACGTCCTCACGGAAGATCAGCGTGTCCTTGAGATGCGCAACGCCGTGCAGGCGGGGGACACCGCGAGCATGGGCGTTCTGCTGGCCCAAGGCCACGCCTCGTGCCGCGACCTCTTTGAGAACTCGACGCCCGAGATCGACTTCCTGGTCGCCACGGCGGCGACGCTGCCCGGCTGCATCGGCGCGAAGCTGACCGGCGGCGGCTGGGGCGGCTGCACCATCAACCTCGTCGAAGAAGGGGCAGTCGAAGAGTTCAGCCGGGAACTCGCCGCGCGCTACAAGCGGTCCCTGGGCCGGGACGCTCACGTGTACCCCTGTCATGCGTCGCAGGGCGCCCGCCCGGTGGAGGTGTAGACCATGCCCGACAAACCCATCGCCGTCGTTTCCGGCGCGAGCAGCGGCATCGGCGCGGCCACCGCGCGGCAGTTGGCCGCCTCCGGCTTTCACGTCGTCCTGGGCGCGCGCAGGCTGGACAGATTAGCCGAAGTCGCCGCCGGGCTGGACGCCGAGGTTTATCCCCTGGATGTCGCCGACACCCAGAGCGTGGAAGCATTCGCCGCGCGTCTGCCCCAAGTCAACGTCCTGGTGAACAACGCGGGCGGCGCGGTCGGCGTCGAGGCCGTCGCCCAGGCCGAAGAAGACAAATGGCGCACGATGCTCGAAACCAATGTTTTGGGCCTGATGCGCGTGACCCGCGCCCTCCTGCCGGCGCTGGAACGCTCCGGGGCGGGACACATCGTCAACATCGGCTCCATCGCCGGCTTCGAGGTGTACCCCGGCGGCGCGGGCTACACGGCGGCCAAGCACGCCGCGCGGGCGATCAGCGAGACGCTGCGCCTGGAACTGCTGGGCAAGCCGATCCGCGTCACCGAGATCGCGCCCGGCCTGGTCGAGACGGAGTTCAGCCTGGTCCGCTTCGGCGGCGACGCCGAGCGCGCCAAAAAGCCCTACGAGGGCATGACGCCGCTCACGGCGGACGACGTCGCCGATGCCGTCGTCTGGGCCGTGACCCGGCCCGCCCATGTCAACATCGACACGCTCGTCATCCGGCCTCTCGACCAGGCCACCGCGACCCTGGTCCACCGGCGGCAGGAGGGCGGTTAGGACGCTCAGGGGTTCCCGGCAAGAGGGAGCGGATTGGCACTCATCTTGCATTGCCTTTTCTCACGTAGAAGTTGCCCGGCACTCGTCGGGCGTCGAATCGACCAACATTCTGATATTCCTAGGAGATGTTAATGACCGATAAAGTCGCCCTCATCACGGGCGTGACGGGGCAGGACGGCAGCTTCCTCGCCGAGCTTCTGCTGACAAAAGGCTACAAAGTCTACGGGACCGTCCGCCGGTCCTCGACCGAGAACTTCGAGCGCATCGGCCACCTGCATGGGCAGGTGACGCTGATCCAGGCGGACCTGCTGGACCAGTATTCGCTCATCGACGCCGTCAAGACGACGCAGCCCCACGAGATCTACAACCTGGCCGCCCAGTCGTTCGTCCCCACGTCCTGGGGCCAGCCGGTGCTGACCGGCGAGTTCACCGCCCTGGGCGTCACCCGGATGCTGGAAGCCGTGCGGCTCGTGGATCGCAACATCCGCTTCTACCAGGCCTCGTCCTCGGAGATGTTCGGGCGCGTGCTGGAAGTGCCTCAGAAAGAGACCACGCCGTTCTACCCGCGCTCGCCCTACGGCGTCGCCAAGGCCTACGGCCACTACATCACGGTCAACTACCGCGAGAGCTACGACATCTATGCCTGCTCGGGCATCCTGTTCAACCACGAATCGGAGCGCCGGGGCCTGGAATTCGTCACGCGCAAGGTCACGGACGGCGCGGCGAAGATCAAGCTCGGCCTGGCGAAAGAACTGCGGCTGGGGAACCTAGACGCCAAGCGCGACTGGGGCTACGCCAAGGATTACGTCGAGGCGATGTGGCTCATGCTCCAGCAGGACGCCCCCGACGACTACGTCGTGGCCATGGGCGAGACGCACACGGTGCGCGAGCTGGTCGAAGTCGCCTTCGCGCGCCTGGGGATGGACTGGCAGGAGTATGTGGTCATCGACCCGGCCTTCGTGCGCCCCGCCGAGGTCGATCTGCTGATCGGGGACCCGACGCACGCCAAGACGAAACTGGGCTGGGTGCCGAAGACGAGTTTCCGGGGCCTGGTGGAGCTGATGGTCGATTACGACCTGGCCCGCCTGACTCGTCTCAAAGCGGAAGGCCGGATCTAGCCCGCGCAGGCGCCTGGGGCGCATCGTTCCGGCCCGGCGAGACAGCGGGTCGTCAAGAAGTACCGAACCATGCGCGCCCTCATCACAGGCGCCGGCGGTTTCGCTGGCGCCTATCTGATACGACACCTGCTGGACGTGCAGCCGGATCTCGAGATCGTCGGCGTGGTACACCACAGCCTCCGGCGTGAGCCTGCCGCCGACCCCCGAGTCCGGCTTGTGTCCTGTGACATCACCGACGCCGCTGCCGTCGCCCGTCTCGTGGAGGACACAAGGCCGGATCGGCTGTATCACCTCGCCGGCGTCTCCTCCGGGGCGTCCCTCAACCGTGCCGCCGTGTTCCGCGTCAACGTCGAAGGGACTCGGAACGTCATCCAGGCGGCGCGGGGCATCGTCCCGCCCAACAGGATTCTGTTCGCCGGCACCGGCTATGTCTACGGCGCGTGTGACCCGCTCCGCCCGGCCCGCGAGGACGACCCGCTCCCCGCGTCGGGCCAGGGCGGCGTCTACGCGGAAAGCAAGCAGCAGGCCGAAGAGGCCATCCGCGCCTGTGCCGGGGCCGTCATCGCGCGCGCCTTCAACCACACCGGGCCGGGCCAGACGGCGGCGTTTTCCGTCCCCGCGTTCGCCTCGCAGGTCGTGCAGATCGAGCGCGGCAACCTGTCCGATCTGTGTGTCGGCAACCTGGACGCCTGCCGCGACTTTTTGGATGTCCGTGACGTCGTCCGCGCCTATCGGTTACTGGTCGAGGACGGCGTGGCCGGCGAGGCTTACAACGTCTGCAGCGGCCAGTCCCGGATGATGTCCGGGGTGCTGAATGAGCTGTGCGCGCTCGCCCGCGTTCCCATCCCCATCACATCGGACCCGAGCCGGATGCGCCCGGCGGACATCCCGGCTTCCGTCGGCGATCCCTCCAAACTCGTCGGGCTGACAGGCTGGCAGCCGTGTGTCCCGTTCTCCGAGACGCTCCACGATCTTCTGGAATGGTGGCGGGGCCGTTGACCCCTCGTGACCGTCAGCGCGTCAGGCTGCAGTCCCGTTGCGCCGCGCCGCCGTGATGTGCTATACTCTGGCCGTGTCGTCTGAGCGTGAAGGGGAGCCGCTGCGGATCGGCCTGGTCGGCCCGACCGCCGCCGGCAAGACGGCCGTCGGCGTGATTCTGGCGGAGCGTCTCGGCACCGAGATCGTCTCGGCGGACTCGATGCAGGTTTACCGCGGCCTAGACATCGGCACGGCGAAGCCGACGCCCGCCGAGCAGGGCATGGCCCGCTTCCACGGCATCGACGTGGCCCGCCCGGATGAGGAGTGGACACTCGCCGATTTTCAGCGCCTGGGCGAAGCCGCGTGTGCGGAAATCGCGGCCCACCATGTCCCGCCGCTGATCGTGGGCGGGACGGGGCTGTACGTCCGCGCGCTGACCACGGCCCTGGACATCCCCGCAACACCGCCGGACGAGACGTTCCGCGCCCACTGGCGGCAGGTCTCGGCGGAGCAGGGGAGCGCCTTTGTGCAGCAGGAACTCGCCCGTGTCGATGCCGCCGCCGCCGGGCGCATCCATGTGAATGATCTGGGGCGGCTGATTCGCGCCCTGGAGGTCTACCATTCGACCGGCGTCTCGCTGTCGGAGTGGCACGCGCGCAACCGGGCGCAGTCGCAGCCGCGGAACGTCCTCCTCTTCGGCCTGAATTTCTCCGACCGGCACGGCCTGTACGCCCGCATCGAGCAGCGCGTCGATCAGATGCTGGCCGAAGGGTTTCTGGACGAGGTCCATGGCCTGCTCGCCGCCGGCTATGGCCGCGACCTCAAGCCGATGCAGTCGCTCGGATACCGCCAGATGACGGCGTTTCTGGCCGGGGAGTTGACCTTCCCACAGGCGGTTTTGGAGATGAAGCAGCAGACACGCCGTTTCGCGCGGCGTCAGCTCATCTGGTTCCGGGCCGACCCGCGCATCCAGTGGCTCGAGGCGGACGGAAGGACCGCCCCGGAACTGGCCGCCGAGATCCAAATCATCGTTGATCGAGAGAAAAGGGGACAGCGCACGACATGAACAAGCCGCAACTGAACTTGCAGGACACGTTTCTGAATCAGGTCCGCAAGGAAAACGTCGGGGTCACGATCTATCTCCTGGGGGGGGTTCAACTGCGGGGGAACGTCCGCGGGTTTGACTCGTTCACGATCCTGCTCGACTCGCCCGGCAAGCCGACCCAGATGGTGTACAAGCACGCGGTCACCAGCATCGTCCCGATGCGCCCGATCCAGAACCTTTATGTGGAGGCCATGCGCGAGGCCGGGATGCAGCAGCCCGCGCAGGCGCCCACCGCGCCGCCGACGGTCCCCGCGTCCGCGGCGCACCCCGATGCCACCGTCAACGTCACAGACCCGACGCCCTCGCCTGCGGGTGCGACCCCGGAAGCGGCGGCCGTCGAACCGATCTCTTGAGGAGTCTCGGATGAAGTTCACAAAGATGCACGGCATCGGCAACGACTTCGTCGTGGTGGGCTGCCTGGGCAAGGAAGGCGAAGCCGTGGCCCAAGAAGCCCGGAGCCGCGCCGCGTTCCTCTGTGACCGCAAGTTCGGGGTCGGCGCCGACGGCGTGATCCTGGTCCTGCCGGGCCGCTCCGCGCCGTTCCAGATGCGTTTCCTGAACCCCGACGGCACCGAGGCCGAGATGTGCGGCAACGGCATCCGCTGTTTCGCCAAGTACGTCCATGACCGCGGCTACTCACAGGGCCGGACGGACCTGCCCATCGAGACCGGCGCCGGCCTGCTGCACGTGCAGGCCCAAGTCGGCGCGGACGGCAGGATCGACCGCGTCCGCGTGGACATGGGCGAGCCGGTGCTGATCCCGGCCGACGTGCCGACCACGCTCGGCGATGGGGATGCCCCCGTGGTCGACGCGCCGCTCGCCCTCGCCGACCGGACGCTGCGCGTCACGACCGTGTCCATGGGCAACCCGCACGCCGTCACGTTTGTTGAAAACATCGCGTCCTACCCGGTCGCGCAGGTCGGGCCGCAGGTCGAGACGCACCCGGCGTTCCCCCGGCGCATCAACGCCGAGTTCATCGAAGTGCTCAGTGACCGGGAGATGAACTTCCGGGTCTGGGAGCGGGGGGCGGCGGAGACGCTGGCCTGCGGCACCGGGGCGTGTGCGGCGACCGTCGCCGCCGTGCTGGGCGGCAGAACAGGGCGGCAGGTGCGGGTCCATCTGCCCGGCGGCGACCTGGACATCGACTGGTCCGACGCCGATAACCACGTCTACATGACCGGCGCGGCGACGGAAGTCTTCGAGGGCGACGTTTAACGGCCCGTGGGCAGCGTGATGCGGCGCAGGGCCTCGCGGAACTGCGCCTTGCGCTGCTCCTGGGCGTTGGAGAGGTGCAGCTCCTCAGTGCGCTGCAGTTCTTCGTTGGCCCGACGGACGATCAGCCCGAGGAACTGGAAGAAGCCCTGCAGTTCGCTGGAATAGCGCGGCAGGAACATGATCTCCAGGGCGTCTTCTCTGACCTCGACGGGCGGCTTGACCGTGTACGGCGTCTGGCGGTAGATCTCGTTGAACTCCTGCGTCCAGCCTTCGCGGGGCATTTCCGACAGCAGGACGCGGAAAGAAACCGCCTGTGGGTTGTCGTCCACGTCCCCCAAATGATCCAAGTCGATCTCCTTGAGCGCGATCCGCTGCGTCTGGACCCGCGCCTTGCCTTCGCCCGCCGGATCTACAACTGTGCTCATTCTTCCTTTATCCCTTTACTCTCGACAGCGACTCAAGACGATGTCACTTCAGCGTTTGTTTCGGGTGTGCGAACTCAAAGACCAACACCCGTGACTCGCATCTCGGCGTCGCCCCGACCTGGTGCCGCGCCATGTCCACGCGCCCACCGTCCGTAAACGCGACTCCCTCACGCTCCAAAAGCTTGCGCTGCACTTCCTGGAGGGCGACGGACCGCTTGCCGATCCGCAGATAGCCGTCGGCGCCCACCACGCGCTGCCAGGGGACGTCGCCTTCCAGCGCGTTCGCCATGGCCCAGCCGACGGTCCGGGCCGCACAGCCGGTCTCGCGCCCGACCTGTCCGTAAGACATGACCTGCCCGGCAGGGATGGCGCGCACGACGTCGAAGATGGACTGAAAATACTGCCTGTCGTCCATGGGCGTGTTCTCGCTCGTCATAATGGGGACAGCACGGCCTGCACGGCGTCCGCCGTCCGGCGGGCCGCTTCGGGCGGCCCGAGCGCCGCAAGGTTTTTGCTGAACGTCTCGACGGCGACCGGGCCGCCGTACCCGATGCGGCGCAGCGCGCCGAGAAAACCGATCAGGTCGATGACGCCTTCACCGGGCAGCAGGCGCTCGAAATCCATCTGCGCGTCACGCGGCCTGTCCGGCGCGTCGTTGATGTGGACGTGTACGATCTGTTCGGGCCGGAGCGCCTCGATGTCGCCGGCCGTCGCACCGGTCGTGTACCAGTGGAACGAATCCGCCAAAAGTCCGACGTTGTCGTGCGGCGAATCGATGTCCGCGATCAGCTCCAGCGCCCCCGGCATGTTGTAGAGGAACTCGTTCGGCCCCATCGCCCCCGGCCCGTGCCGCAGCGTCCGTGGCCCGACCCATTCCAGGCCGAAGCGGAGGCCGTGATCGCCGACAATCACCGCGACCTGCCGGAAGCGATCCCGCGTCTGATTGCGGAAGTGCAGCGGGTCATCATTGATAGCAGGCGGCAGCCAGGTGCAGACGCGCGCGCAGCCGATCTCCTGTGCCGCCCGCGCGAGGTCCGGCAGTTTCTTCAAGCCTTGCTGGAACGTGTCCGCGTCCTTGCGCCATTCGACAGGCAGGCCGAAGCTCGCCGGAATCACCCCTGCGCTGTCAAAGAGCGCCCGCACGTCGGCCAATGACGTCTCCCGCCCGAGACGGACGGCCTCTTCGATGCCGAACTCTACCCCCTCGAAATTATTCTGCCGCGCCAGGTCGATGTACTCTTTCAGCGGCGGCTGTCCACCGAGGGTTGCCGGGTTGAGTGTGATAATCACCAGTGTTTTCCTCGCGACCCGCTCCTAAACGCTGGCCGGGTCAACGGCGACGATGCCAAGTGTCGCATAGCGCTGAAAGTCGCGGACGTTGAACGTCAGAATGTGCGTGATGTCGTGACCAAGCATGGCCGCCGCGATACGCGCGTCGTGTGTGGGCTTACCCGAGACGCCAAACTGATTCACGATGCGAACCCACCATGAATACAGGCCGGGTGAATCGGGCAATCTCGGGTAAACGGCTTCGAGCCGCTGCCCTTCCACCTCAGCGGCTGTGGGCGTCAAGTTGAGGCCATTCGCGCTGTACGGCCTGGTCGCTACCGCCCAAAACTCGACCATGTTCTGCGAAAATGTTCTGAGTTCTTCGCCGCTCGTCGAAAGCACGCGCGTCGCGTTCAGCGCAACGGCCTGATCAGCGGAACAATCATCGATTTGCCGAAGCAAGATGCTGCTGTCAACGATGTGTGTCATGCCGTCCGGTGACGGCTTCAATCTTCATAAATGTATTCACGGCTCAACGCCTCTTGCGGCATGATCGGGGTCGGCCCGCCGGTGACTGTGTCCACGGCGGGTATGTCCGGCACCATCACCATCAGCTTCAGGCGGGCCTTTTTGTCACCGGACTTCACGGCGGCAATCAGCCGATCCCGCTCCTCCTGGTCTGCAAGGCGCTCTTGCTTCGGCACCGGCACATCTCGCAGCAAGTTCGCCAGCAGGGTATGGGCGTGTTCTTCCGGCTTCACACCGCGCATGGGGGCGACGACTTCGAGTTGTGCTTTTCCTCTTGTGTCAAGTCTATGGTCAGTCTCATGCTCGTATTCCGGTCGCGTCGTTGCGCCGACGTCGATCTCGCTGGTGATTACTCAGCACCATACCATTTACCGTTCGGGCGTACAGTCCTTGATTTCGCACGAGGCTTCATGATGTTTATGTGCGACAGTGGCGACAGCAACCTGCTGAACCACAGGTGAGTTATATCGACCCACAGCCGGCCGGTAAAAGTGTAGCGCAACGCGGGCAGGCCGACAAGAATCAACCCTGCAACGGGTTCCAGCCTGTGTATGGTCAGCGGGAGATGGATTACGCCGTGGCTCAGGGCGTACCAGAGATATAACAGAAACAAGTAGAACGCGATGATGCGACGCGCCCACCAGAAGCGATTTGCATCATAAAGGTTGAGTATGGCTAACAGGGCGGGCAGTGAAACAAACGTGACTAGTAAGTAAGCTGATGCTCCGCGCCCGCTTCCGAAGGCGAAGTAAAACATCGCTCCAATGAAAAACAACAGAAAAGGGAGAACCAGCCAAAAGCCCATCCTGCCGACGATCTTTTCCCCGTCTGCGTTGTATTCCGGCACGGCAGTCTTCCTAACAACAGTCTATCTGCATCCACAATCAGCCAGGTTCCGTAAGTCTTCCATGCTGGCAGCCTCGCCACGACTGCCGTTCCGGTCCCGGTCAGGCACGAACGTTTGATGCCCACAGGGAGCGGTCCCTCCGCCGCCCTGTGTGGGTAGGTTCATTCCTCAGTGTCTAATTTCCTGCCCATGCTCAAGAAAAAAGCCGGAGCAGACTGCCCCGGCTTCACGACAACGAGAGTCACTGACCCTCTTCTTCCAAAAAGCGCTCGGCGTCCATCGCCGCCTGACAGCCTGACCCGGCGGCGGTGATGGCCTGCTTATACACGGTGTCCTGCACGGCGCCGGCGGCGAAAACACCGGGGACATTGGTCAGCGGTCGGCCCGGCGTGGTCAGGATGTAGCCCTGCGAGTCCATCGTCAACTTCCCCTCGAACAGCTTCGTGTTCGGCGTGTGGCCGATGGCGATGAAGACGCCGTCCGTTGGATAAAACGATGTCTCGTCCGTCTTGAGATTGTGCAGCGTCACTCCCGTGACTTTGCCCGCCTCCGGGTCGTGAATCTGCTTGATCGCGCTGTCCCAGACGAACGCGATCTTGGGATTCTCAAAGGTCCGCTTCTGCATGATCTGTGAGGCGCGCAGCGTGTCGCGCCGGTGGACGATGGTCACTTTGGCGGCCATGCGGGCCAGATAGTTGGCCTCTTCCAACGCCGTGTCGCCGCCGCCGACCACGACGACTTCGCGGCCCCGGAAGAAGAAGCCGTCGCAGGTCGCGCAGGCCGAAACGCCTTTGCCGTACAGGGCCGTCTCGGACGGCAGGCCCAGCCACTTGGCCGACGCGCCCGTGGTCACGATGGCCGTCTTCGCCCAGACTTCCCGGTCGCCGTCGGTCTTGATGTGGAACGGCCGCTCAGAGAAATCGACCTCGCAGACATTCTCCGTCAGGAACTCCGCGCCGACGCGGGCGGCCTGCTCCCGCATCCGCATCATCAGTTCCGGCCCCAGAATGCCCTCCGCGAAGCCGGGGAAGTTCTCCACGTCGCTCGTGATCATCAACTGCCCGCCGGGCAGGTTCGGGGCGCCGCCCTCAACCACGAGCGGTTTCAGATTCGCGCGGGCGGCGTAGATCGCCGCCGTCAGTCCCGCCGGTCCCGATCCAATGATCACCACGTCGTGCGCGCTGGTCGCCTGAATGCTCACTACTTCTGCTCCTTGCGTCGGGCCTCGCCCGCCCATGCTCGTTCGCCCCGCTTGTCACACATTCAACACTGCCCGCCCCCCGGCGGGTTCCCCTTGACAGCGCCGGCTGGCGTGTGCTAAGGTGACACGGTGTCCGAAAATCTCCGCTCCCATAACCTCCGCGATGCGATGCGGGCGCGGCGACGGCTCGGACTGGTGTTCGTGCTGACGCTGCTGCCCTGGCCCGCCGTCTGGTTCGGCATGTACCGCCTGGACAGCCTGGTCTGGACCTTTGTTCTCTATCACGGCGTCTGTCTCCTGCCCGCCGCCGTTCTGGGACGGCGGCTGTGGCTGCCGGCCGTCAAACGCCCGACCCGTGGCCAGTGGCTCGCGCTCGCCGTCGCCGTCGCCGCCGTGCTGCCGCTCGCGCCCATCGTCTGGGGCGTCCTGGGGACGCGCTTCATCAGCCCGCATGATCTGTTGTCCGTCGTCACGGCGCGCGGCTTCCGGGCGGCCTGGCTGCTGCCGCTCGGCTTCTACTTCGTGCCGGTGAACGCCGCGCTGGAAGAGCTGTTCTGGCGGGGCGTGATCCTGAACGAGCTGCGCGGCACGGGCGACACGCTCTGGACCATCGGCGCCGTCTGGACGGCGTGTACGTTCGCGGCTTGGCACTTCCTGGTGCTGAACCTGCTGCTGCGCCCCGGCTGGTCGGAAGCCGCCGTGCTGCTCATCCTCGCGGCGGGCATCTTCCTCGCCTGGCTTTACCGCCGGACGCACTCGATCATCGTCCCCATCCTCTGGCACGGCCTGGTGTTCGATCTCGCCCTGATCGTCATCTTCGCTGCGGTGTTGCGAGTGAAGTGAGCCTCTTTACCAGAGGCACACTTCCTGCCGATAAACAAGTATGAATTTCGAATCAATGCTGAAGCGCGGCCTCGGGCGGGCGGTCCTGTTTCTCCAGTCTCATGACCCCAAACCTTACCGAAGACAGATTCTTTATGCGTGTTCAAACTTTGTCGGTTATGATGCCCAGACCGAACCGAGTCGCGGTCAATACCTCTTTGACATCATTCAGGCGACAAGTGAGTGGGAATATTATGCGCCTCGCGTCCGGGAGATGCTGATTGACAGTGATAAGACCGAGATGCCAGGTCAAGTTTTTGAACTCGCGGCCGCAATGGCTAAGAACGGCGACGAACAGGCTCATGCAGCGATGTATCAGGCCTTCGCCCAGAACGCTGCCAAGCATGATTATACAGGCGCAGAAGAACTGGTCGATGTGGATGGCATCCAGGGGTACGTATCTGTTGCGGAGCAATGGCTGAAGTTTCCCCTGACCGAAGACGATGCATGGTTCGAGGGCTACCTACTTGATGCCGTTGAAAAGCGATTCGGTGTGGAGTTCGTGGGAAATGCGTTTGCGCCACTCCGCCAATCGGAGAAGAACGTTGCTTCCTATCTCACTCTTGCCCGTGAGCGGCGTTCTGCCTGGAAGGCGTCACGGAGGGGAAGGCCTGCTTTCGTGTTGCCGGCATATCACGAACTTAAGGCGATGATTGCTGATCCGCAAGAGACGACTCGTTGGTTCCGCTGGCGGCGTTACGGGCAGAAGGCTGATGAAGAAATGTTGCTGCATTTGGCTGCTGACCTGTTGGCGGAGGGGAGGCGTGATCCTTTGCTGAAGTATCTGCATCTGTTCCGTGAAAGGCGCTTTCCCCTTGATTGTCCCCGCCTGCTGGAACTGGCGAAGGATTCAGACGCCGAGATTGCGACTGCCGCGCGCTCCGCTCTGTCCCATATCACGGACGCCAGGGTTCGGATGCTGGCTCTGGAACTGGCTGCATCCTCAGAAACATCCTGGGAGGTTGTTAACCTACTTGCTCGCAACCATCATGAGTCGGATTACGAACTCATCGGG
>CAXUCQ010000018.1:0-18070 GCA_964249295.1 uncultured Armatimonadales bacterium
TTCGCCTCATTCTTCGGCTTCGCAGGGGTCCTGCCGAGGCGGGAGGACGGACGCCGCATGGCACGGGAGGCTGGCCCGCTTCTTCACACGATTGCTCCCGCAGCGTCTGAAAAAACCAGGAAAGGATCAGTTCACCACCTGTCCGTCCTCCTGCCTCGGCAGGACCCCTGCGAAGCCGAAGAATGAGGCGAAGCAAGGAGGCGGGTTCCCCCACGCCATGAACACCACACAGAAAACCTTGCTCGCCGTCGGCCTTGCCCTCGCTGGGTGCGAAGCCTGGGCGCGACTGCGGGAGGCCGAGCTGCACGGCCAGGTGGTGCTGATTACCGGCGGCTCGCGCGGGCTGGGGCTGGCGATGGCGAACGAGTTCGCCGCGCAGGGCTGCCGTCTCGCGCTGTGCGCCCGTGACGCCGACGAGCTGACGCGGGCCGAAGACGCGCTGGCGACGCGCGGCGCGGACGTGCTGACGGTGCCGTGCGACATCCGCGACCGAGGCCAGGTCGATCAGATGGTCGCCCAGGTCACGGAACATTTCGGGCGCATCGACATTCTGGTGAACAACGCCGGCATCATCGAAGTGGGGCCGCTGGAGAACCAGCAGGTCGCGGACTTTGAAGACGCCATGCAGACCAACTTCTGGGGCATACTGTACACAACCCTGGCCGTGATGCCGCAGATGCGGGCGCGCAAGGCGGGCCGCATCGTCAACATCACCAGCATCGGCGGCAAGATCAGCGTCCCGCACCTGCTGCCGTACAGCTGCGCCAAGTTCGCCGCACAGGGGTTCTCCGAAGGCCTGCGGGCGGAGGTCGCCCGCGACGGCATCACGGTTACAACCATCGCGCCGGGGCTGATGCGGACGGGGTCGTTCCTCCACGCACTGTTCAAGGGCGACCAGGCGGGCGAGTATGCGTGGTTCAGCGTCGGCGACAACATCCCCGGCCAGACCATGTCCGCCGAGCGCGGGGCGCGTCAGATCGTGCAGGCGACCCGGCGCGGCGAGGCAGAACGGATTCTGACCCTGCCCGCGCGGCTGGCCTCCCAGTTCCACGGCCTGTTCCCCGGCCTGACGGCAGACCTGAGCGCCCTGGTGAACCGTGTCCTGCCCGCGCCGGACGGCGCCGGGGGCGACCAGACTAAGCCAGGTTCGCAGGTGCGTCAGGAAACCCCGTCCGAGACGCGGGACGCACTGACTGGCCTCGGCCTGGCCGCCGCCGCCCGGCTCAACGAGCAATAATCACGGCTGTGTCAGAATCCTGACATCGACGGCGCGCATCCCGGCGCGCTGGGCCGCTTCCAGACCCAAATCCCCGTCCTCATAGACGATGCACTCGGCGGGGGCGACGCCTAGACGCTCCGCCGCCAGCAGAAAGATGTCCGGCGCGGGCTTGCCGCGCGACACATCGTCCGCCGTCACGATGACCTCGAACAGCGGGCGCAGACCCGTCGCCGTCAGCGTCTTCTCGACCACGCGCCGGATGCCGCCCGAGGCGACCGCCATCGGCGTTTCACCAAAATGGGCGCGGGCGATGTCCGCCACGGCTGCGATCTCCCGCACCGCCGCCAGCATCTCGACGTAGCGCCGCTCCTTGTCCGTGTGCGTTTCGTCCACGTCCAGCGTGTACCCGTTCTCGTGGTTCAGAAGCCGGATGATGTCCGCGCTCGGCATCCCGCCCAGCGCGTAAAACTGCGACTCGGAGATGTCCGCGCCGAAGCCCTGCAGGGCCGCGCGCCAGGCGAGGAAGTGGGTCGGCATCGTGTCGGCCAGGGTGCCGTCGCAGTCAAAGATCAGCGCCCCGTAGGGCGCGGGCGGCGCGATGCGTGGGTCCATAGGTTGTTTCCCGTCAGAGAATGGCGAGGCCGCCGTCGGGGGCGAGATTCGCGCCCGTCACGAAATCGGCTAGCGGTGAGGCGTAGAACAGCACCACTTTGGCGACATCCTCGGCGGTCGCCAGCCGCCGCAGGGGCGTCTGCTGTGTCACGCTCGCTTTGAGCTTGGCCGGGAGCGACTGCGAATACTCAGTCAGAGTCATACCGGGCGAGACCATGTTGACCGTGATGCCGTGCGGCCCCAGGTCGCGGGCGAGGGTGCGGGTCAGGCCGATCAGGGCGCTTTTGGCCGTCGTGTGGACGACGTATTCGGCGGCGGGGCGCTGCACCAGGGTGGCAACATAGTTGACGATGCGCCCCCCGCCCTGCGCCTTCATGACCGGCACGACGGCTTTGGTCGGGTTGACCGTCGCGCCGACGACGCCGTCGAACTCCGCCCGGAAGTCGTCCCACGTCGCGGCCTCGAAGTCCAAGTCGTGCGCGAACGACGAGGCGTTGTTGACGAGTATGTCGATGCGTCCCATGTGGGACAGCGCATCGGCGACCATCGCTTCGGCGGCGACGGGGTCGGCAAGGTCGGCGCCGAGGGCAACGCCGCCGATCTCCGCCGCCAGCGCCTGGGCCGGGGCGGCGCTGGTGTGATGATGCGCGATCACCGTCGCCCCCTGCTGGGCGAACAGGCGGGCGACTTCGGCGCCGATGCCGCGTCCGGCTCCCGTGACCAGGGCGACTTTGCCGGCCAGGAGTTTTTCAGGCAGCACGGCCGGCCGCCATCTTCAGTTGAATCAGCTCGCGCGGCAGCACGAAGGCCACGTCTTCATCCCGCACGAGCACCTCTTCCACGCGCCCCACCCCGCGACGGCGGAGTTCTTCCAGAACGCCCTGGACGCGGTCTTCGGGGGCGCTCGCGCCGCTGGTGACGCCGACCGAGTCCGCGCCCGCCAGCATGGCGTCGGTGATGTCCTCCGCGCCGCCGATCAGAAAGGCGCGCGCCCCGAGCGCCTCGGCGACCTGCCGCAGCGACTTGGTGTTGGACGACGTCTGGGAGCCGATCACCAGCACCACGTCACTTTTGGGAGCGATGACCTTGATGGCGTCCTGCCGGTTCTGAGTGGCGTAGCAGATGTCGCCGGAGGGCGGGTCCTGCAGGCGTGGAAAGCGGGCCTTTAGCGCGCGGACGATGTCGCTCGTCTCGTCGATGGACAGCGTCGTCTGCGTCAGGTAGATGAGTCTGTCTTCCGGCGGCTCGGGCAGCGCGGCGACATCGGCCAGATCAACGACCAGGCGCAGGCGTCCGGGCGCTTCGCCTAGGGTCCCTTCGGTCTCGACATGGCCCTTGTGGCCGATGTAGAAGATGCCGTAGCCCCGCTTCAGATATTTGTGGACTTCCAGGTGAATCTTGGTGACCAGCGGACACGTCGCGTCGATGACGCGCAGGCGCCGCGCGGCGGCCTCGGCCCGCACGAGGGGCGCCACGCCGTGGGCCGAGAAGATCAGCACGCTGCCTTCCGGGACATCGGCCAGGTCGTCGGTGAAGACCGCGCCCCGCCGTCGCAGCCTCTCGACGACGTGTTCGTTGTGGACGATCTCATGGCGCACATAGACCGGCGGGCCGAAGATCTCCAGCGCCTGTTCCACCACCTCGATGGCCCGGTCCACGCCGGCGCAGAAGCCGCGCGGGCTTGCGAGTAACGCTTTCATGCCTTTAGTATACCCGACGATAATTTTTCCTTGGATGTATCACATTGTTTATCTTTTTACTTGCAATTAAGGTATAGTAAGTCACGCCGCCAGCGGCCAACCTCCCACAGAGGCCTGAAAAACAAAGGAGACAGCAGTGACCAACCACCGACAGAAGGCGACAGGCTTCACGCTCATTGAGTTGCTCGTCGTGATCGCCATCATCGCGATTCTCGCCGCCATCTTGTTCCCCGTCTTCGCCAAGGCCCGCGAGAAGGCCCGGCAGACCAGCGACTTGAGCAACATCAAGCAGGTCAATCTGGGGCTGCTCCAGTACCTCCAGGACAATGACGAGACGTACCCTCCCACGACGACCGAGCGGGAAGGCCCCTCGACGATCAACAGCCCCGCGGACGCACTGCCATGGAGCATCCGGGGCCGACTGGCCGCCTATGTCCCCGGCGGCCTGGGGACGACGCAGGGCGGCAGCGTCTGGGCCGATCCGTCCGCCACGATCCCCTGGCCCAGCCCCCAGCCGACTAGCGGCCCCACCAGCAGCAGCACGTACTGGCCGAGCGACTACGGCTTCAACATCAACGAAGGCACCGGCATCGCCGCGAACGGGTCCGGGGTGAAGCCGGCGTCCGTGACGTTCTTCAAGAACAACCCGACCTTCGGCTTCAACGAAACGGTGACGCTGGCGAAGATTCAGAGTCCGGCCAAGTTCCTGATCCTGGGCGACACGGCGCGCAACGATGGTGTCGTCTCGCGCGGCTCGCTGACCCCGCAGTTCCTGGACCCGAACAACATGAGCAACGTGAAAACGTTCGATGAGACGGGGACTTGGACGGCCCAGACCGGGCAGGCGGCGTTAGCGCCGCGCCACACCGGCGGCTACAACGTGGGCTACTCCGACGGCCACGCCAAGTGGCACAACGCCGGGCCGGGTCCGAGCGGCGTCTGGCGCTCCTTCGCGGACAACGATTTCCGCACCGACCCCGCCAACTCCTGAACGGAATGAATGCGGACGGCCCCCACAGGAATCGTTCTGTGGGGGCATCGTTCTGTGGGGGCATCGTTCTGTGGGGGCATCGTTCTGTGGGGGCCGTGCTTGTCAGCGCCTTATACCGGCACGGACGGCCTTGGCAGCCTGCGGGCGGGCCGCTTGCGGACCCAGTGAATCCACGTCTGCATCTCGGGCGTGACTTTGAGCGCCTCCAGTGTCTTATACTGGCGGGCGAGTTCTTTCACGGTGAACAGGCGGTGAATCTGGCGGTGGCAGTCGCGGCAGATGGTCTGCGTCTCGCGCCCGCCTTGGCTTTTAGGCAGGACGTGGTGGCGGCTGCCCTCGACCCAGTCGCACTCACGGTCACAGACCGGACACTGGAAGACGTCTGTTTGCATCAAAGGCGTCGGCACGGTCGGCTCCCTACGGATAGATGCCGCGCGTGACGGTGGCCTGGGCGACGCGCGCGACGCCGACGACGTAGGCGGCGGTGCGCAGGTCGACCTCGTGGGTCTGGGCCGCCGCCCAGACCTCGGCAAAGGCGCGGGTCAGGATGCGCTCCAGACGCTCGTTGACCTCCTCCTCGGCCCAGAAGAACGACTGGATGTCCTGCACCCACTCGAAGTACGACACGGTCACGCCGCCTGCATTGGCTAACACGTCGGGGATGAGCAGGATGTCGCGGTCGCGCAGGATGATGTCGGCTTCGGGCGAGGTGGGGCCGTTGGCGCCCTCGACCACGACGCGGGCCTGGATGTGGTGCGCGTTCGCGCCGGTGATCTGCCCCTGCAGGGCGGCGGGGACGAGCACGTCGCAGGGCAGTTCCAGCAGCGCGGCGCCGGTCACAGGGTCCGCGCCGGGGAAGCCGATCACGCCGCCGGTCCGCCCCACGTGGGCAACGAGCGCGGGGATGTCGAGGCCATCCGAGTTGTACACGCCGCCCTGGACATCGGACACGGCGACGACCTTGGCGCCGCGCGCATGGAACAGGCGCGCGGCGGCACTGCCGACGTTGCCGAAGCCCTGCACGACGATTTTGGCCCCGTCCAGATGCCAGCCGCGCCGCCGGAAGGCCTCCTCGGTGACGATCACCACGCCGCGCCCGGTGGCGTCGATGCGGCCTTCGGAGCCGCCGATGCTGATGGGTTTACCGGTGACCACGGCGGGGACGGTGTGTCCGGCGTGCATGGCGTAGGTGTCCATCATCCAGGACATAATCTGGCCGTTGGTGCCGACGTCGGGGGCGGGGATGTCGCTCTCGGGTCCGATGAGCAGACTGATCTCGGTGGTGTAGCGCCGGGTGAGGTCTTCCAGCTCGCTGACGGACAGTTCGGCGGGGTCGCAGACGACGCCGCCTTTGGCGCCGCCGAAGGGGATGTTGACGATGGCGCATTTCCAGGTCATCCACATGGCGAGCGCGCGGACTTCGTCGAGGTCGGTGTCGGGGTGGAAGCGCAGGCCGCCTTTGGCGGGTCCCCGGCTGGTGTTGTGCTGGACGCGGTAGCCCGTGAACATCCGGGTGCCGCCGCCGTCCATCTTCACCGGGAAGTGGACGGTCAGTTCGCGCTTGGGGAATTGCAGGATGCCGTGGATGCTGTCGTCAAGTTCGAGTATCCCGGCCACGTTGTCGAGCTGCCGCAGGGCGATCCGGTAAGGGTTCGTCTCCTCGGGCTTAGCGAGGATCGTTTGCGGTCGTTCTGCCACAGTCGTCATTGTCTCCGGCATAGTTAGTTCTCCTCTGACATAATCAACACCTGACATTATCGGAAAGTTTCAACGGATACTAAACGCCCCCTAGGAATGCAGGGCGAACGGGTCTTCGCGCCGGTGGCCGATGTGCAGGCGGCGCATGAGGGAGTAGACCGGCAGGGCGAGGAGCGTGTTGTAGAGGATCTCGCCGCCGCGGGCGGCGGCCCAGGCGCGCAGGTGGTGGGTGGGGGCCATCAGGACATAGATCAGTTCGGCGATCAGCGTGGTCGCGAACGTCACCAGGGGCGGGACGACGACGCTGTCGCGGATGACGCTGCCCTGGAGCCGCCCCGCGAACGCGCCCGCGAGCGTGCGGCTGGTCAGGAAACTGCCGACCGTGCCGGGGACGAGCGCCGCCGTCAGCAGGCCCGCCCAGAAGCCCAGGCCCGCGCCGCGCGGGCCGCCGAGCAGAGTCCCGCCGCAGGCCAGCCCGACCAGGGGGAGGTCGGGCTGCGCGCCGCGCACCTGGATCGCATGCGCTACACGCCCCTGCAGGACGGCGGCGAGCAGCAGGAGCAGGGCGACGAGGAAGACCTGCCGCGTCGGGATCATGGGGGGACCGTCCCCGGAGCGGCGGGCGCAGCACCACTCCCCGGCTGCGGGGCGGCCATCGGGCCTGGAGGGGCTGAGACATCGGGCGGCGCGGACGTGTCCGGCGGCGCGGGCGCCGGGCGGGACAGCAGGAACACGTCTTCCAGGTGGTCGAAGTCGACGGTAGGCCGGACGAGGGCCGTCTTGAGCGAGCGCGTCTTGTCGAAGACGACGCTCAGGACCGTGCCGATCCGAACGCCTTTCGGGTAGACGCCGCCCAGGCCGGACGTGGAGACGGCGTCGCCGGGGCGCACGTCGCCCTGGCGGGGCAGGTCGGTCAGCACGAGATGACCGGCGCGGTCGCCCTGGCAGATGCCGACCGGCCCCGCCTTGCCCCGGCGCGACGCCAGGGCGCCGACGCTGCTGCCGGAGTCGGTCAGGAGCAGGACGACACAGGAGGCCGGGGACGCTTCCAGCACCTGGCCGGCCAGCGCGCCGTTCGGCCCGAGCACGGTCGTCTGCGCTTCGACGCCGTCGCGCGCGCCCCTGTCCAGGATGAGCGTGTCGGTCTGCGTGGAGGGTTTCAGGGCGACGACCTCGGCGGCGAGCAGCGGGACGTGTGCCTTTTTCTCGTAGTGGAGGAGCACGCGCAGGCGGGCGTTCTCGGCCTGCGCGGCGAGCAGGCGCTGGTCTTGCAGGGTCAGCACGGACACCTGTGCCTGCAAGGCGGCGTTCTGCCGGGCGAGGCGCGGGCCGGCGAAGACGGACGAGACGTGGAGGCGCCACCAGCGTCCGACCCGCAGCGTGACGCCCTCGGCAGGGACGAGGGCGGCGTCACGCACGAACCCGGTCACGGGGTCATGGCCGCGCGCGCGCTCGCTCTGCCGGTGCAGGACGCTGAGCGCGCCACAGAGGAGCAGGGTCAGCGCCAGAGGAAGGACGCCGCGCCGGGGTCGCTCGGGTCGGGCCATCGGCATCGTTACCTTCCGCGCGCGAGCGCCTGCGTCCCCCCGTATCGGCCCAGCCGCGACTCGGACAGCAGCACGTTGCGCAGGGCCGAGTTGGAGGCGATGCTTTCCAGACACTTGCCCGTGCCGAGGACGACACAGGAGAGCGGGTCCGGGGCGATATGCACCGGCATCCCGGTCTCGCGGGAGATGAGCCGGTCCAGCCCGCGCAGGAGGGCGCCGCCGCCGGCCAGGACGATGCCCCGGTCGATGATGTCGGCGGCCAGTTCCGGCGGCGTGTCTTCCAGGGTCTCTTTGACGCACTCGACGATGGCGTTGACGGGTTCGGAGATCGCCTCGCGGATCTCGACACTGGACACCATGGCGGAGCGCGGCAGGCCGGAGATCAGGTCGCGCCCGCGCAGCTCCATCGTCACCTCCTGCTCCAGCGGGAACGCGGACCCCATCGTGAACTTGCACTCCTCGGCGGTGCGCTGGCCGATCAACAGGTTGTAGACGGCGCGGACGTAGGCGATGATGGCCTCGTCGATCTCGTCGCCCGCGATGCGGATCGAGCGGGCGGCGACGATGTCGCCGAGGGAGATCACGGCGACCTCGGACGTGCCGCCGCCGATGTCCACGATCATGGTCCCGATGGGTTCGGTCACGGGCAGCCCGGCCCCGATGGCGGCGGCGCGCGGCTCGTCGATCAGAAAGGCTTCCTTGGCGCCGGCCTTTTTGGTGGCCTCGATGACGGCCATGCACTCGACCTCGGTGATGCCGGACGGGATGCCGACGACGACGAGCGGGTGGACGAAGCCTTTGCGCCGGTGGACTTTCTCGATGAAGTAGCGCAGCATCCGCTCGGTCTGGTCGAAGTCGGCGATCACGCCGTCTTTGAGGGGCCGGATGGCGACGATGCTGCCGGGGGTGCGTCCGAGCATCCGCTTGGCTTCCTCCCCGACCTGGAGGACTTTGTTGGTGTTCCGGTCGATGGCGACGACGCTGGGTTCGCGCAGCAGGATGCCGCGCCCCTGGACATGGACCAGGGTGTTGGCCGTGCCGAGGTCGATCCCCATGTCCCGTGAAAAGCGACCGGCCAAGCGCCGGATGATGTTGATCATGAAATTGAAAGCGACTCCGGTTCCGGGGCTGGAGGGACTTTGCCGCACCCCGCCCGGTTCATTATAGCACATAACGGCGCGGAGGCGGAAAGGCAGCAGGAGAAGGAGCAGGCGTAGAAACGCGGGGGCAGGCACAAAGAACAACAGGAAGCCTTTGCAGGGAAGCGCGGGTTGAAAACCCACGCCTGAGCGGCGAAGACCCCAGGCGTCCTTCGGACGCGAGGAACAGAAGCGAAAGAACGGAAGCGGAAGAACGGGTGAATCGTGGGTGCGCCGCGACGGCAGCATCTTTCCTGCGCCCGGAGGGTGCTCGGCCGGAGCGTAGAATGAGTGCAGGCCGCTCGGGCACGGGTCTTCCACCCAGGCTGACCGTGGCGCCACGGCACTGCGTCACGTCAGTCACTCGGTTCACACGTCAGTCACTCAGTTCAGCGGTTGCAGATCTCGATTCAAGACGCCTCGGCGACGAACGGGCTGCGCAGCGCGCCGATGCCGTCGATCTCGACCTCGCACACGTCGCCGGGGCGCAGAAAGCGCGGCGGGTTGCGGCTCATTCCGGTGCCGGGGGGCGTGCCGGTCAGGATGACCGTTCCGGGCAGAAGCGTCATGGACCGGCTCAGATAGGAGATCAGAAACGGGACGGGGAAGATGAGGTCGGACGTGCTCGAATGCTGGACCGTTTCGCCGTTCAGGCGGGTCTGGATCAGCAGCGCCCCAGGGTCGGGGATGTCGTCGGCGGTGACGAGCGCCGGGCCGAGCGGGCAGAAGGTGTCGAAGCCCTTGCCCCGGCACCACTGCTTGTCCAGGTGCAACTGCCAGTCGCGGGCGCTGACGTCGTTGGCGCAGGTGTAGCCGAGGACGTGGTCCAGCGCGTCCGCCTCGGAGACGCTGCGGGCGGCCTTGCCGATCACGATGGTCAGTTCGCCCTCGTAGTCGACCTGGTAGGCGATGTCGGGCAGCACGACCGGCGTGTCCGGCCCGGCCAGCGTCGTGGTCGGCTTCAGGAACAGCACGGGGCGCTCCGGCGCGTCCATCTTGGTCTCCCTGGCGTGTTCATGATAATTCAGGCCGATGCACAGGATGTTCGGCGGGTCGAGCGGGGACAACAGGCGCGCCACGGCTTCGGTCTCGCCGGTGGGCCGGAGCGACCCGAACAGGTCGCCTCCCAGCCGCTCGGCTTGTTGTAGGGTGTCATCGGTCGGGCGTCCGTATCGGACACTCCCTTGCGCGTCATAGTAACGGATGATCTTCATCGGCCCTGCCTTTTAGAAGTTGGGCAGCGTTCTGCCGAGCCGCTTTTACCCGAATCAGAGTGAGCGGCGGCATCGGGTGTCCGTTGCGTGTGTTTGTCGGGGATGCGCCCGGCCAGCACGCCGGGCGTTGGAAGCCCGCTGTGGGTCAACGTGTCCAACGATCTCGTCTGGTGGCCCGCGTTCACCGGGCTGCTGCTGACCGCGTGGCGCGAACGTCGCGCCGGGAGGATACGCCTGTGAGCCGTCCGCTGTGGCAGTCGATGCTGATCGGGGGCGTGTTCGCCGCCCTGCTGGCCGTCCTGACGAAACTGGGGTGGGAATGGTTCCCCTGGAGATTCCGCCCGGATTCGCCGAAGCTGTAAGATGTGCTGTATAATAGAGCGCACTTCAACTTCTTAGATAAGGATCGTCGTCTTGGAGAACAAGCCTTCATTTCTGCAGAGCACGGAAGTTTTGACCGGCGCGGGCATGATCATCGTCGGGCTGGGGATGATCGCCGCCGGCCTGCACGGCTTTCTGGCGGACGCTCTCGCCCCGTTCGGCGTCGGCCTGATTCTGAGCGACGGCATCAGCCGGGCCGCCCAGGCCGCCCGTGACCGCGTCCGGGTCCGCAACGACGACGAGTAGTCGTTCTCCGGCGTCCGCACAACGGGGCGCGGCGTCAGGCGCCTCATCACTCTCCCACTGTTTCCTGTCTGTATTGCGCCCAAAGTTCCTCGAACCGGGCGATCAATCCTGCGAGCACGTCGAAGCCGCCTTGCCAGAACTGCGGGTCGTCCAGGTCGACGCCGACCTTTTCCACTAATCTCTGAGGGGGGAGCGAGCCGCCGGCGCGGAGCATGTCGAGATAGCGGTCGGCGAACTCGGCGCCGCCGATCTTGGCCTTCTGGTACAGGGACAGGGCCAGCAGCTCGCCGAACGAGTAGGCATAGACGTAGAACGGGGAGCCGACGAAGTGGCCGACGTAGGACCACCAGCAGCGGTGGTCGTCGCCGAGCGTGACGGAGTCGCCGAACATGGCCTGGATCTCGCGCTGCCAGTGGCCGCCGAAGTCGTCGGGGGTCAGCTCGCCCTGGGTCCGCCGGTGCTCGTGGATGGCCTGCTCGAAGCGGAACATGGCGGTCTGGCGCGGGATGGTGGAAAATGAGTCGCCGATCTTGTCGGCGTACATCGCCAGCCGGTCTTTGAGCGTGGCCTGGCTCTGGATGCGCTCGAAGACCAGCATCTCGCCGAACGTGCTCGCAAGCTCCGCCAGCGGCAGGGTGCCGTAGAAGTTGAGCGGCGACTGGGCGCGGGCGAGGGAGGCGTGGACCCCGTGGCCGAGTTCGTGCGCCAGCGTCATCACGTCGCGCATCCGGCCCATGAAGTTCAGGAAGACATACGGGTGCAGGTCCGGCGTGACCGAGGAGCAGTAGGCGCCGCCCTGCTTGCCCTTGGCCGGGGGGACGTCGATCCAGCCCTTGTCGAAGAATTCGCCGGCCAGGTCGCGCATGGCGGGCGCGAAGTCCCCGAAGGCGTCCAGGACGATCCGGCGGGCGTCCGGGTAGGTGACGACATCTTCCGCCTGGAACAGCGGCGCGTAGCGGTCGTAGTGGGTCAGCGTCTCTAATCCCAGGATCTCGCGCTTGACGCGGTAGAAGCGGGCGACGAGCGGATAGTTGCGGACGACGGTCTCGACGACCAGATCGACGGTCTCTCTGCGCAGCTCGTTGGCGAGGTGGCGGGACTGCTCGGGGTACTGGTAGCGGCGCAGGCGGTCTTTGACGGCCTTGTCCTGGAGCAGCGTGTTGGACAGGAACGTGACCGTGTGCAGGTTCGCGCGCAGGCCGGCGGTGAACGCTTCCGCGCCGGCGCGACGCTCCTCCCGGTCGGCGGAGTACAGCGTGGCGAGAATTTCGGACTGGTTCAGCTCCCGACCGTTGAGATTGAACACGGCGTTGGCGGTGGTCTCGCTGAACAAGCGGCGGAAGGCGCGCGGGCCGGTGTTGGCGGTTTCCTCCAGCAGCCGCTCGTCGGCTTCGGGGAGCAGATGGGCGCGGGACAGGCGGACGGTCTGCACGAAGTGCGTGTACGGGGCGACTTCGGGCGTGTCGAGCAGCGGCGCCAGGACCTCTTCGGGGACGGCGGCCAGTTCCAGGTCGAAGAACAGCAGCGGCAGCGACAGGGCGGTGCCGCGCTCGCGCATCTTCTGCAGGAACGCCCCGCAGGCGGGGTCGCCGGTGTTGGTCGAGAAGAGCAGGGACGCGAACGAGCCGGGCTTGCCGGCCTCGTTGGAGAGGGATTCGTATTCGCGGAGGGCGGCGCCCAGCGTCTGCGCCGTCAGGCCGGGGTGGTCGATCTTCGATTTGTAGTCCGCCTGGAACCGCTCGGCGCGGGCCTGTGCCCGATTTATTGTCTCGTCGATGCGGGGGTCGTCCGGCCCGGCGAAGAGATCGCCGAGGTCCCAGTAGACGTCGTTCTGCAGGTCTTGGGGCTGCAGGTCTTGGGCGGGAATGCTTTCCGTGGTCGTTGTCAAGTCGTGGCTTCTCGATTCGTCGGAGTTTCCCCCATTGTACCCATTCGCGTCGTGACGGATTGACGGCGGCGTTGGTTTGCGTGTTATCACCCGATGTTACGCAAAGAGCCACTGGACGAGCGACGAGATCACTCGCCAGGAAGGTCGTCCTCGCGGACGAACCGATTTTGCCGGCGCCGACACGGAATCCGTGATATAATGCTTACAGAAGGCCGCACATCATTTCTCCAGAATGAAGCGAAACGACACAACCCAAGCCGCGACCCGCGTCATCCGTCAGGACCAGACGACGCTGACGCCTGAGTACGTCGCCGCCCACGCCGACGTCCCCGCCAACCCGCCGTCGGGCGGGGACTTCCAGCAGGCGTTCGCCCTGGGTGACGGGTCGGGCGATCTCGGCGTGGTCATCGGCGACGTCGCCGGACACGGCCCCGAGCAGACCCCCCAGGCCGCGCACATGCGCGAGCTGCTGTCGGACTGTCTCGACGTCGGGCTTTCGCCTGCGGACACGCTGAAAGCCGTCAACGCCCTGATCGAACCCGACCCCCAGTTCGAGGGCTTCGGCACGGTCTTCGTCGGCAGGATCGCGCCCGCGACCGGGCAGATCACCTACGCCAGCGGCGGCCACGAACCCGCCCTGATCGCCGATCCGAGTGTGCCGAGTCTGTCCGTGGTGAAAGAACTCGTCGGCACCGGACCTCCTGTCGGCGCGTTCCCGCCCGAGATGGCGCGCTACGAACAGCGGCAGGCGACTCTGCCGCCCGGCGGCACCCTGCTGCTCTACACCGACGGCGTCTCGGACGCCCGCCCGCCGCACACCCGCCGCGAGTGGCTGGGCGTGGACGGCCTCAAGCGCTTCCTCGCGCCCCTCGCCCCGCTGTCGCCGCGCCGCCTGGTCTCGGACCTGCTGCGGCGCGTGCTGCGCTTCTGCCGGGGCCGCTTGGACGATGACGTCGCCGTTTTAGCCGTCCGCCGCCGCCAGCGTCGCCGCCCGCGCTGAGCGTATGCTATAATAACCCGAACAACCCGATTGCGGAGAGGAAGGCCACAGACATGCTCCATCAGGATGACGACGATTACGGGACCGACGACCAGTACGACGATGCGCCGCAGTCCGACGATGGAGACACGCAGGGCGCCCACCAGGCCATCGCCGGAGCCGCCCCCGAGGAAGTCGATGCCCACCGCGACATGCTCAGCCGGGTCATGCAGACCCTGCAGGGGCAGGGCGTGGACACCGCCGCGCTCGCGGGCCAGGCCGGGGCGAGTACCGACGACCCCTCGGCCATGTCCCACGGCGACCTCGTCAGCACGACGCTCGCCCTCGCCCGCGAACACCCCGAGGTAATGCAGACGGTCTCGCAGCAGTTCCCGGAGGCCCAAGGCCTGCTCGGCAGCGTGCTCGGCTCCGGGGAATCGGGCGGCGGCGGGCTGGGGAGTCTGCTCGGCGGCTTTCTGGGCGGCCACTGACGGACGCCTAAATGTTCCCCGGCCCCAACGGGCGGGGCGGTTGATACCACGAAGCCCCTCCGGGGCTGAAGAGGGTCCCTGCTCTTTTGCACGATTGGTTGGGACTGTAGGGTACGCTCACGGATATGCAGAAACTCATCGTCACCGGCGGCGCGGGCTTTATCGGCTCGAACTTTGTCCGCTACATGCTCGGCCGGTACCCGGACTACCGAATCACGGTCCTGGACGCGCTGACCTATGCCGGCAACCTGGACAATCTGGCCGACGTCTGGAAGAATCCCAACTTCACGTTCATCAAGGGCGACATCAACGACGCCGCTCTGGTGGACAACCTGGCGCAGAACGCCGACGCTATCCTCAACTTCGCCGCCGAGAGTCACAACGACCGCGCCATCGTCGACCCCGAGGCCGCCGTCCGGGCCAACTTCAACGGCGTTTTCGTGCTCCTGGAGGCCGCGCGCAAGCACAAGCACCCGCGCTTTCACCAAGTGTCGACTGATGAAACTTACGGGACGACGGACGGCATCTTCCGGGAGGGCGACGCGCTGGAGCCGAACCAGCCCTACTCGGCGGCCAAGGCCGGGGGCGAGCTGATGGTGCGGGCGTATCACCAGACGTTCGGCCTGCCGACGATCGTCACGCGCGGGTCGAACACGTTCGGGCCGTACCACTACCCCGAAAAGATCATCCCGCTGTTCATCACCAATTTGATCGACGACAAGCCCGTTCCCGTCTACGGCGACGGGCAGCAGGTGCGCGACTGGATGTACGTGCTGGACCACTGCAAGGGCATCGACATCGCGTTCCACCAGGGCGTCCCCGGCGAGGTCTACAACGTCGGCGGCGACAACGACCGGCCTAATCTGGAGATCGTTCACCTGCTGCTGGAGATGCTGGGCAAGCCGGAGGCGCTGATTCATCACGTCATAGACCGTCCGGGCCATGACCGGCGCTATTCGCTGGACGTGACCAAGATGGCCGGCCTGGGCTACCGCCCCGAGAAGGAACGCTTTGAGGAGCGCCTGCGAGAGACCGTCGCGTGGTACGTCGCCAACGAGGCCTGGTGGCGGAAGATCAAAGAAAAGCAGCGCGATTATCAAGAGTTCATGCAGCGGTGGTATGCCGACCGTCAGTAGCCCCGTCCTAGTCCCGCCTCCCCCACGGGGCGGCGGGGGAGGCGCCTTGCCCCGCCTGTTGTTCGTGGCGACTTCCAAAAACGACGGCGGCGTGGAGCGCTATTCCGTCCGCATGGCCACCGAGCTGCATCGGCGCGGCCGTGCGGTCCTGTTCGCCTGCCTGCCTGGCGAGATCATCGACCGGCGCTGCCGCGAGGCCGGCATCCCCACCCTCCCCTTCTCGGTCCGCAACAGCGGCGACTTCGGGGCCGCGCGGCGGCTGGCGGATGTGATCCGGGCCGAGAAGATCGGCCTGGTCCACGTCCACTCCCGCCGCGACTATGTCCCCGCCGTGCTGGGCGTCGCGCTGGCGCGGCGCCGGCGGCGCTCCCCCCGGCTGATCCTGCACGCGCATATGCTGCGGGCATTGGGCGAGCCGCTGGGTCTGAGCGGGCGTTTGTTCGGCGCAGTGGCGGACGTCGTGCTGGCCGTCTCGACAGCCGTGCGCGACCACCTGCTGCGCGCGCACGGCCTTGCGCCGTCGTTCGTGCGGCTGCTGTGTAACGGCGTCGATCTGGCGCTGTTCCCAGAGCGCGGCGACGCGGACGCTTCAGCGGGCGGCGCGGCATGGCGCAGAGCATGGGGGATGCCTGCCGATGCGCTTGTGATCGGCATGGTGGGCCGCTTGGACGCCAAAGGGCAGGCGTTCCTGCTCCGGGCCGCCCCGGCGCTGCTCGCGCAGTTCCCGGCGTTGTGGTTCGTCTTCGTCGGCGCGGAGGGCGAGCCGGGCGAGCAGCGCCGGCTGCAGGACACCGGGGACGCGGGCGGCTTCGGGGGCCGGCTGGTCTTTGTCGGGCCGCGTGACGATGTGCCGTCCTTGCTGCCGGCGCTGGATGTGCTCGCGCACCTGCCGACGGACGAGGCTTTCGGTTTGGCCCTGCTGGACGCCATGGCCGCCGGCCTGCCGACGGTCGCGACGGACATCGGCGGCTGCCGCGAGGTCGTCCGGGACGGGGTGACGGGCGCGCTGGTGACGCCGGGCGATGTGGCGATGCTGACGGGCGCGCTTTCCGGCCTGCTGGCGGCGCCGGAGCGACGTTCCTTGTGGGGCGACGCGGGCCGCCGAGCCGCCGAGCAGGATTTCAGCCTCGCCCGACAGATCGACGCGCTGGAAGCGATCTACGCCGAACAACAGACCTCCTGTGTCAGTCCCCAGGACTGAAGTCCTGGGCTGTGGAGTGCATTCTGCCCGCCTGCGCGGGCGTCGGAGTGGGCCGCTCTTGCCTCCTTACTCTCAGGCGGTATGCTTCTCTCAGCCTGGCACCTCAGTGCTAGGGACTTACGCAGGAAGTCTCATGCCCACGCGCCACGCCGATATGACAACCCCCTGGACGCCCGTCCCTATCTTGATGTACCACGCCGTCGAGGCGGCGCCGCGTCCGCCCCGGTACAAGCACTTTTATGTGCTGGCGGACGAGTTCGCCCGGCAGATGCGGGCGCTGCGGCGCGCGGGGTACACGGCGCTTCTGTTCGACGACCTGCGGGCGATGATGCGCGGCGAGCGCCCGCTGCCGCCCCGCCCCGTCCTGCTGACCTTCGATGACGGCTACGCCAACCTGTGGGACAACGTCCGGCCCCTGCTGCGCGACCTGGGGATGCCGTACACGGTGTTTCTGGTTTCGGGGAAAGTGGGAAAAACGAACGACTGGGTGGCGGCGGAAGGGTATGAGCCGACGGCGCTGCTGACATGGGCGCAGATCCGTCAGATGCAGGCGGACGGCGGCGTGTCGTTCCAGGCACACACGGTCTCGCACCCGCATCTGGTGCGGCTGCCCCTGATGGAAGCGCGGCGCGAGATGGCCGACTGCCGGGCGATGTTGGAGCAGGAGCTGCGGTCGCCGGTCGATGTCCTGTGCTACCCTTATGGGAGTGTGGATGACGCCGTGGCGGGGTCGGCCCAGGAACTCGGGTACGCGATGGCGGTGACGACACAGACGGGGCGCGTGCGGCGTGCGGACGACCCGCTGCGGCTGCCGCGCCTGAGCGTCTACCATGTGCCGCCGTTGTCGCTGACTTATGGGGTCGGGATTCTGAATTTCTGGTGGCGGGTGAAGACTTGGAAAGACAAGCGCCCGTGAGGTGACGGATGCAGTCTTCATCGAAACGCGCGCTCGGCCTGATCGTCGTGCTGGTCTTGATTTTGGTCGGGCTGGCGGCGCTGCGTCAGCCGCCGGTCCCCGACCAGGACCAGATCGCGGCCCAGTTGGAGTCGGCGCGCGCGGCGGCGGAGGCGCACGACTCGGGCGGCATCATGCGGATCATCTCGGCGGACTTCAAGGGGCCGGGGTACATCAGCAACGTGGACAGCCTGCACTTCGCGCTCGGGAGGGCGCTGAATCAGAGCGGCCGCATCCGGGTCACGTTCTCGCCGCCGAGCGTGGCGGTGCAGGGCGGCACGGCGACTTCGACCTGCCAGTGGACCATCCGCGACAGGACGGGTCAGACGCTCGTCGATCAGCCCGTCACGCTGCACTGGCGGCGCGAGGACGGGCGGCGCCTGCTGATTCTGCCGGCCAAGGTCTGGCGGGTGGTCGGCACCGACTATCAAGGGCCGCTGCCGGACGAGGACGGCTGACAGGCGCGGGAACGGGGGGTGTCCCAGTTGGGACGCCCCCCGTTTTTGTATCCGTAGTGTCAGAGGTCGGCGTCTTCTTTGACGTCGTCCATTTCCTCCGCGCCGAGATCGAGGTCGGCGTCTTCGTCCAGTTCTTCGCTCTCCTCCGTGTCGAGATCGGGGTCATCACCGGACAGACGGGAGGGGGTCTCGATGGACCGCTCGGGACGGGTGGG
>CAXUCQ010000019.1:0-17882 GCA_964249295.1 uncultured Armatimonadales bacterium
GCCTCGTCGTCGAACTCGACGGCGAGAACGTCATGAAGGCCACGCCGCACATCGGCTATCTCCACACGGGTCTGGAGAAGACGATGGAGAACATGACCTACTACAAGGCACTGACCATCACGGACCGGGAGGATTATCTTTCCAACCTGATGAACAACCTGGCTTACTCACTGGCCGTCGAAAAGCTCGTTGACTGCGAGATTCCGCCGCGCGCTCAGCGCCTGCGCCTGATTCTCAACGAATTGGAGCGCATCGCCTCCCATCTGCTGTGGCTAGGCACCCACGCGCTCGACATCGGCGCCATGACGCTGTTCTTCTACACCTGGCGCGAGCGTGACTCGATCCTGGACATGAAGGAGCAGTTGTCCGGCGTCCGCATGATGACCAGTTGGATCTGCCCCGGCGGCCTGCGCGGCGACGCCCCTGAAGGCTGGTTCCACAAGGTCAACAAGTTCGTCGCCGACTTCCCGCGCCGCCTGGACGAGTACAACCGGCTGATCTCCAAGAACCCGATCTGGATCGAGCGCCTGTCCGGCGTCGGCGTCATCTCGGCGGAGGACGCACTCGCCTGGGGCATGAGCGGCCCGTCCTTGCGCGGGTCGGGCGTGGCCTGGGACATCCGCAAGGCCAATCCCTACACGGGCTACGACGAGTTCGAGTTTGACATCCCCACCGGCACCAAGGGCGACGTGTACGACCGCTTCCTGTGCCGCATGGAAGAACTGCGCCAGTCACATCGAATCTTGGTGCAGGCATTGAAAGACGTTCCCGGCGGTCCGGTCATGACCAGCGACCGCAAGATCGCCCCGCCGCCCCGCGCCGAACTGGACACGTCGATGGAGTCGCTGATTCACCACTTCAAGCTGTTCACCGAGGGCTACCGCCCGCCCATCGGCGAGTCGTATGCCGCCGTGGAAAGCGCCCGCGGCGAAAAGGGCTACTACATCTACAGCGACGGCGGCAACAAGCCCTACCGCGTCAAGATCAAGGGACCCTCGTTCAACAACTTGCAGGCGCTGCCTAAGATGGCCGAAGGCCGCATGATCGCCGATGTCGTCGCCATCATCGGCTCCATCGACATCGTTCTGGGCGACATTGACCGCTGACGGTCGCCGGCGCCCGGTCGTCGGCATTACCTGTTCGAGCGACCGCATCGACGACTGGCAGTTGCCGATGGGCTACGTCCGCACGGCGTACACCCAGTCCTGCGAGCGGGCGGGGCTGCTGCCGATCCTGCTGCCCGTCACGGAAGTCGCGTCCGTCCGGGCGGCGCAGTTGGACTTGATCGACGGGCTGCTGCTCAGCGGCGGCGTGGACGTGTTCCCCGGCTTCTATGGCGAGGGAGAAAACATCCACCCTGCAACCGAAGCCGCCGACGAGGCGCGAGACGCTCACGAAATCGACTTGGTCCACCAGGCGCTCGCGCGTGATCTACCGATCTTCGCCATCTGTCGAGGGATGCAGATGCTCAACGTCGCACTCGGCGGGACGCTGATTCAGGATTTGCCGACCCAGATCGTCGCGGAATGGTCGCACCGGCAGAAGGCAGTGTCTTCTGAAAAGACGCACCGGGTCCGAGTCGAGCCAGGGAGCCGACTGGCGGACATCTTCGGCGCCGACAGCCTGCCGATCAACAGCCACCATCATCAGGCGGTCCGGGACGTGGCACCGGGCCTGACCGTGGCGGCCCTAGCCGACGACCGCGTGATCGAAGCCTTGGAAAAGCCGGACGCGCGCTTTGTCGTGGGCGTCCAGTGGCACCCGGAGAATCTGTACGAGACCGATGCGCCCTCGCGCGCCCTGTTCGCCGCCTTCGCCGCGGCCTTGAAATGAAGACCCTATGCTGAGTGAACAAGCCCAACAAAAAATCGACCTGATCCTGACCAAGTACCCGACCAAAAAGGCCGCCCTGCTGCCGTCTCTGTACGTGATCCAGGAAGAGCAAGGCTGGGTGCCGCGCGAGAGCATGAAGGACGTGGCCGATTACCTGGGCCTGGCGCGGGCCGACGTGGAGGGCGTGGCGACGTTCTACACGATGTACAACAAGGCCCCCGTCGGCAAGTACCACATCGAGGTCTGTCACAACATCGTCTGCATGGCCGTTGGCTCGGACGAATTGATTGACCACATCGGTGCCAAACTCGGCATCGACGCGGGTGAAACGACGCCGGACAAGAAGTTCACCCTCAACGCCGCCGAGTGCCTGGGTGCCTGCGCGAACGCGCCGTGTATGCAGGTCGGCGACGTGTACTACGAAGACCTGACGTTTGAAAAGACGGACCGAATCCTGGACGAGCTGGCGCGCAAGTAAGCGCCCTTAGAACGGCACCACATCATGCCCACACTCGAACAACCGAAGTTCCTGACCAAGTACATCGATGTCCCCGGCTACGACGACATCGATGTCTACCTGCAGCACGAGGGCTACACGGCCCTGCGCAAAGCCTTGACCATGGACCAGGACGCCATCATCAACGAGGTCAAAGTGTCCGGCCTGCGCGGGCGCGGCGGCGCGGGCTTCCCGACGTTCATCAAGTGGAACGCTTTCCCCAAGAACTGGGACCAGCCGCACTACCTCGTCATCAACGCCGACGAGGGCGAACCCGGCACGGCCAAAGACCGCGATTTGATGAACAAGATGCCGCACCTTTTAGGGGAGGGCTGTATCATCTCGTCCTGGGCCATCCGGGCCAACACGTGTTACATCTACATCCGGGGCGAGTACGTCGAGCCGGCGAAGCAGACGCAGAAGGCCATCCAGCAGGCCTATGACAAAGGCTTCCTGGGCAAAAACATCCTGGGCAGCGGCTTCGACCTGGACATCTTTATCCACATGGGCGCCGGCTCGTATGAGTGCGGCGAAGAGTCCGCGCTGATGTCGTCGCTGATGGGCGAACGCGGGATGCCCCGCCACAAGCCCCCGAGCGCCCCCCTGCCGATGGTCAGCGGCATCTGGGGGTCGCCCACGGTCGTCAACAACGTCGAAACCGTCGCCACGGTCGTCCCCATCATCAACGTCGGCGGCGCGGAGTATTCCAAGTACGGCACCGGCACGCCGGGCCAGGGGCCTGCCTCTCGCGGCACCAAACTCATCACGATCAGCGGCCACGTCAAAAAGCCCGGCAACTACGAGATCGTCCTGGGGACCAATCTGAAGGACCTTATCTACAGCGACGAGTTCGGCGGCGGCATCAAGGACGACAAGCAATTGAAGTTCGTCATCCCCGGCGGGTCCTCCGTCCCGCTGCTCCCGGCGTCCATGATCGACGTTCCCTATGACTATGAAGCCTTGTCCAAGGCCGGGACGCTGCTCGGCTCCGGCGCCGTCATGGTCTACGACGAATCGGGCAGCGTCCCGGCCCTGATGACCCGCCTGATGCACTTCTACGCCCACGAGAGCTGCGGCAAGTGTACGCCCTGCCGCGAAGGCACGAGCTGGCTCGTCAAGATCCACGACCGCATCATGGCCGGCGGCGGTCGCTACGAAGACATCGACATCATCCTGGACATCTGCAACAACATCTTCGGGCGCTCGTTCTGCGCCCTCGGCGACGCCGCCGCCATGCCGCTGATGGGCTTCATGACCGGCAAGGGCGCGCTGCACTACTTCCGCCACGAGTATGAAGAGCTGATTCGCAGCGGCAGCGGCGCCAAAAAGCGCCTCACCCCGCTGCAGATGGCCGCTGTGTAGAAAATTGACAAAACGAACTATGGCTGAAACAACAACTGCGCCCGTGGCCGAAAAGCCGCCGGTGGACATGGTCACTCTGACGGTGGACGGCAAAAAGGTCTCCGTGGCGAAAGGGACGCTGGTCATCACGGCGGCGTTCGAGGCAGGGGCGGACGTGCCGTACTTCTGCCACCACCCACGCCTGCGGCCCGCCGGCGCGTGCCGTATGTGCCTGGTCAAGATCGAGAAGATGAACAAGATCCAGACCGCCTGCACCGTCCCGGTGGCGGAAGGCATGGTCGTGGACACGATCTCGCCCGAGGTCAAGCAGGCGCAGAACGGCATCCTGGAGTTCCTGCTCATCAACCACCCGCTCGACTGCCCCATCTGCGACCGGGGCGGCGAATGCCCGCTGCAGAACATGACGTTCCAGTACGGGCCGGGCGTGACGCGCTTCATCGACGAGAAGCGGCACTTCCCCAAGGCCGTGCCGATCTCCGACTACGTCGTTCTGGACCGCGAGCGCTGTATCCAGTGCGCCCGCTGCACCCGCTTCACGGAAGAAATCTCCGGCGACGGCGAACTCGCCATCGAGAACCGGGGCAACGCCGCCGTCATCTCGCCGTTCTCGCCGGACGGCCTCAAGTCCAAGTTCAGCGGCAACACCATCGAGCTGTGTCCCGTCGGCGCGCTCACGTCGCGCACCTATCGCTTCGCCGCCCGGCCCTGGGAGTTCCAGTCGCAGGACGGGATCTGCTCCATGTGCGGCGTGGGCTGCAACGTCGCCGTGCAGACCCGCAACGGCGAACTGATGCGCGTCAACGCCCGTCTGAACGAGGACGTGAACGAGGAATGGACCTGCGACCGGGGCAAGTTCGAGCAGTATTGGGTCAACAGCACGGACCGGGTCAAAGAGCCGCTCGTCCGCATGGCGTCCCAGATGACCCGCGTGACGTGGGACGAGGCACTGCGCTCGGCGTCCAAGGCGCTGAAGGAGGCGTCGGACGCCAACCCGAACAGCGTCGCCGGCATCGGCTCGTCCCGACGTTCCAACGAAGACCTGTACCTGTTCCAGCGCCTGTTCCGAAACGCGCTCGGCACGAACAACATCGATCACCGTATGTTCCCGTTCCCGATCCTGCCGATGCAGACCAGCATCGCCGAGGTCGGCCAGGCCAAAACCATCGTCGCCGTCGGCACGCAGATCGACGACGACCTGCCCGTCCTGTGGCTGCGCGTCTACAAGGCCATCTCTAAGGGCGCGGCGTTGTACTTCCGCAACGACGACGTGCGCTCCAAGGAAGTCATGGACGCCATCGCGCAGGGGCCGGGGACGGTCGTGCTGGCCTGGTACGCCCTGCCGCCCGCCGACATTGGCTTCCTGCAGGCCGCCTGCGAGGACTCCGGCGCGAAGCTGAACGTGCTGCTGCCGGACAACAACTCCTGGGGCGCGATTCAGATGGGTGTCCTGCCCGACCGGCTGCCCGCTTTGGCGAAGGTCGGCAACGGCGTCGGGCCGTCCTACGAGAAGATGTGGGGCGCGCCGCTGCCCGCCGAGCCGGGCCTGGACACGCGCGGCATTTTAGAGGGCTGCGTCAGCGGCGCGATCAAGACGCTGTACGTCATGGGCAGCGACCCCATCGCAGCGTTCCCCGACCCGGACCTGGCCCGCCGCGCCCTGAACGCCGTGCCGTTCCTGATCGTGCAGGACCTGTTCATGACCGAGACCGCCAAACTCGCCGACGTGTTCCTGCCCGCGTGTTCGTTCATCGAAAAAGACGGCTCGTTCACCAACATCGAGGGCCGCGTGCAGAAGTCCAAAAAGGCCATCGAGCCGCGCGGCCAGAGCAAGCCCGACTGGCAGATCGTCGCCGAACTGATGTCCCGCCTGGGCAAGCCGGTGCCGTACTTCTCGCCCCGAGACATCGCCCGCGAGATCGTCAAGGCCAGTGATCTGGCAAAGGCCACCGCCGAATGACCATCAACCAGTTCTTCGCCTACTTCCTGAACACGCAGACGATGCCGCCCGATGTCGCCGCGCACTACGGCTGGATCGAGATCGTCCGCATGATCGTGCGCGTTCTGATGGGCGTCTTCGGCGTCCTGCTCGCCGTGCCGCCCTTGGTCTGGTGGGAGCGCCGCCTGCTCGGCTGGATGCAGCAGCGCCAGGGGCCGAACCGCGTCGGCCCGTTCGGCCTGCTGCAGACCATCGCCGACGGCCTGAAACTGCTCTTCAAAGAAGACATGAACCCGGCCAACGTGGACAAAGCCCTGTTTGTCATGGCGCCGATGGTCTTTCTGATTCCCTCGCTGACTACGCCCGGCGTCATCCCGTGGGGGCCAAGCCGCGTCTGGGGCGCGGTCGCGCCGAACGTCAACGTCGGCGTGCTGTACATGCTGGCATGGTCGTCGCTGGCCGTCTACGGCGTCGTTCTGGCGGGCTGGTCGTCCAACAACAAGTATTCATTGCTCGGCGGCCTGCGGTCGTCGGCGCAGTTGATCTCCTACGAACTCGGCATGGGGCTTGCCATCATCACTGTCGTGCTGATGAGCGGCAGCCTGGGCTTGCAGGACATCGTCGACAAGCAAGACTTCTATCAGATCACTCCGACGCTGACCCATTACGGCATTGCCCTCCCGATGTGGAACATCATCAAATTCTTCCCCATGGGCGCGCTGGCGACGCTGATCTACGCGATCTGTATGCTGGCCGAGACGAACCGCGCCCCGTTCGACCTGCCGGAAGCCGAGACGGAACTCGTGGCGGGCTACCACACCGAGTACACGTCCATGAAATTTGCGACCTTCTTCCTGGGCGAGTACGCGAACATGATCGTCGTCAGCGCCATTTGCGCGACGCTGTTCTTCGGTGGCTACCATGCCCCGATCCCGTGGCTCGGTGAACTGCCGCAGAAGATTGTCAACCTGTACAACTTCACTCCGAATGGGCATCGTGCCATTTCCTTTGATCTTGTTCGGTTGGGAGTTCCGTGGCTGACGCTGATCATCAACTCTCTCATTCCCGTCGTCTGGTTCTCGCTGAAAGTGCTGGCCGGGCTGTACTTCTTTATCTGGATTCGCGCTACCTTGCCGCGCCTGCGCTACGATATGCTGATGAAGTTCGGTTGGCAGGGCATCCTGCCCGTCGCGCTCATCAACGTGCTGCTGGTCGCCGTTGCGATTGTCCTGTATGGCCTTTATGGCAATCTCGGGTCCGCCATCGCGACGGTGATCTGGCTGGTCTTCGCCGGCACGATCCTGGCCGTTGCGGCGGGCAGCAAGCGTTCGCAGATCTTCACGACCGCCTCACGGCGCAACACGACACTGGGGATGTATTCGTCCGCGCAGCCTTACCGCGTGCAGTTCGACCACCCTGGTCACGGCGGACAGACCTTACCGCCCGACGCCTACGCCGAGAAGTCATTGGACGAAGCCACGCGACTGGCCGAAAAGCGCGACGAGCCGATTGTCAGTGACACGGCGTTTAAATAAAGAAAGAGAAACCCATGAGTCTCTGGGATGACATTAAATCGCTGGGCAACGAGGCCAAAGCGCCGCTGACGGGCATGGGGATCACACGCGGGGCTTCCAAGCAGGACCGCGTCACCATCCAGTACCCCGAATTCCGCCGCCCGCTCGGACGCCGCGCCCGCTGGCGGCACGTCCTGAACCGCTACGACAACGGCCTGGAGAAGTGCATCGGCTGCTCGCTCTGCGCGGGCGCGTGTCCGGCCAACGCCATCTTGGTCGTGGCGGGCGAAAACACGGACGACAATCGCCGCTCTCCCGGCGAGCGCTTCGCCGCGCAGTACGAGATCAACATGATCCGCTGCATCTTCTGCGGCTACTGCGAAGAGGCCTGCCCGACCCAGGCGATCCAGCTCAAAGACATCTGCGAACTGGCGGATGACGAGCGCAAGGACCTGATCTACACCAAGGAAATGATGCTCGTCCAGGACCCGACACAGCCTTGACCAAACGTGGCTTAACCCGATGACACCTCAACTGATCCTGTTCGCCATTCTGGCCGCCATCACCGTCGTCTGCGGCGTCGCCATGATCCTCCAGGAGAACCCGGTCCGCTCGGCGCTGTTCCTGGTCCTGGTGCTGTTCAGCGTCGCGCTGCTGTTTTTGGAGCTGCACGCAGTCTTCATCGCCGCCGTGCAGATTATCGTCTATGCCGGCGCGATCATGGTGCTGTTCATCTTCGTCATCATGCTGCTGAACCTCGGCACGCCGGAACGAGTCGTGAACCGCCTGCGCCCGCAGACGCCGCTGGCGTGGGTCGCGGGCCTAGCAGTCATCGCCATCCTGGCGACGGTGATCGCCAGCATCCCGGCCGCCCCGCAGCAGCTCCCAGCCGCGCTGACCGGCCCGTATGAGATCGGCATGGCGCTGTTCTCGACCAACTGGCTGTTCCCGTTCGAGGTCGTGTCCATCCTGCTGCTGGTCGCCGCCGTCGGCGCGGTGATGCTCGCCAAAAAGAGGATTTAGCGTTGCAACCCACACTCGCCCCGACGATCAACTCGAGCCCGCTCGATTACTATTTGACGCTGAGCGCCATCCTGTTCACCATTGGCGTCGTCGGCGTGCTCATCAAGCGCAACCCGATCGTCATCTTTATGTGCGTCGAACTGATGCTGAACGCCGTCAATCTGACGTTCGTCGCGTTCTCCCGCTACCGGGGCGATGTCGGCGGGCAGATGATGGTGATTTTCGTCATGGCCGTCGCCGCCGCCGAGGTCGCCGTCGGCCTGGGCATCCTCGTCTCGATCTTCCGCAACCGCACGTCCATCAACGTGGACGAGATCGATCTGATGAAGGGCTAACGCAAAGCCCTCGTTTCTGGAGTGATCATGTCGCACAACGACCAGAGCCTTTTGTACGCCTGGCTGATACCCCTGTTCCCATTTCTGGGCTTTCTGTTCAACGCCTTTGTGGGCGGGCGCTTCCCCAAGGCCGTGTCGGGCGGCGTGGCGACCGTCGCCGTGTTCGCCTCGTTCGCGGTGGCCTTGTCCCTGTTCCTGCACGTGACCGGCGCCGACGCCGCGCACAAGCAGGCGACGGTGTTCCTGGCCCCCTGGATGTCCGGCCCGGCCAATCCCCAGGGCGTTCCGGCCTTCAACGTCAACTTCGAACTGCTGATCGATCCGCTGTCCGTGCTGATGATGCTCATCATCACCGGCATTGGCGGTCTCATCCACCTGTACTCGACCGGCTACATGGCGGCGGACAACGGCTACAAGCGATTTTTCACGTACTTGAACCTGTTCGTCTTCTTCATGCTGCTGCTCGTGATGAGTAACAACCTGCTGCTGCTCTTTGTCGGATGGGAGGGTGTCGGCCTCTGCTCGTACCTGCTGATCGGCTTCTTCTACGAGCGCAAGTCGGCGGGCGACGCGGCCAAAAAGGCGTTCATCGTCAACCGCATCGGCGACGTCGGTGTGCTGATCGGGATGTTTCTGATCTTCCACTACTTCGGCACCTTAGACTTTGTGACCGGCCATGACAACATCATCGGGATGCTGGAAGCCGCGCCCAGCCTGGTCGCACTCGCGTCAGGGACGGTCATCACGACCCTGATGCTGATGCTGTTCCTCGGCTGCACGGGCAAATCGGCTCAGATTCCGCTCTACACCTGGCTGCCGGACGCGATGGAAGGGCCGACGCCGGTCTCCGCCCTGATTCACGCCGCGACGATGGTCACGGCGGGCGTATATTTAGTGTCCCGTACCCACTCGCTGTTCATCCTGTCGGATACCGCCATGGTCACGGTGGCCGTGACAGGGATCGCGACGGCGCTGTTTGCTGCCACTATCGGCCTGATGCAGAACGACATCAAGCGTGTCTTGGCCTACTCGACCGTGTCGCAGCTTGGCTATATGTTCGCCGCCTGCGGCGCGGGCGTCTTCGCGGCGGGCATGTACCACGTCATGACCCATGCGTTCTTCAAGGCGTGTCTGTTCCTCGGCTCCGGCTCGGTCATCCACGCTGTCGAACACGGGATGCACCACGCGGACGGACACGGCGACGCCGCCGCTCCCCATGCCGAGCACGGCGACTCCGCCGACGAGCAACAGGGCGGCACGTCAGGCCCGGACCCGCACGACCCGCAGGATATGCGGAACATGGGCGGCCTGTTCCCGCGCATCAGGATCACAGCGCTGAGCATGATCGCGGCGACCTTGGCAATCTCAGGAATTATCCCGTTCGCAGGCTACTGGAGCAAAGACGAGATTTTGTGGCGGGCCTGGCAGACTTCCGCTGCGGGTAACTGGCTTTTCTGGGGCGTCGGCGCCGTCACCGCCCTGCTGACCGCGTTCTATATGTGGCGTCTGGTGATGAAGACGTTCTTTGGCGCTCCCCGAACCGAAGCCGCGAAAGACGCCCACGAGTCGCCCTGGCAGATGATTCTGCCAATCGGCATCCTGGCGGTTCTGGCGACGATCACCGGCTGGCTGTTCCTGCCCTTCAAGCTTTTCAGCAGCTACCTCGCGCCCTCAGTCGGGGTCGTCCCCGAAGTACACAGTGAGAGCATGGAGCCGATCCTCGGCTATGGCATCCTCGTCTTCATCGCGCTGATGCTGTTCTACTGCTACACGCGCTACGCGACCTCGTTCAAGACGGACCATGCGGGCGAACTGCTGACGCCGCCGGTGCGCGCTCGCCATGCCTTCTTCAGCCCCGGTTGGTGGAACTACACGCTGCTCAACAAATACTGGGTGGACGAGGCCTATAACTTCTGGTTCGTCAAACTCGGCAAACAGCTCTCATACTGGCTGTGGCAGACCTTCGATGTCGGCGTCGTCGATGGCGTCGTCAACGGCGTCGGGAAGCTGACCAACGGCGGCGGACAGATCGTGCGCCGCTTCCAGAACGGCTACGTCCGCTCCTACGCCTTCTCCATGGTCATCGGAATTCTACTCGTCCTGATCGGCTGTCTGGCCGGTCTGGGCTATATGCACTAAAGGACATCACACGCCCATGCCGTGGCTGACACTTCTCGTATTCCTGCCCGCCGTGTTCGCGCTCTTCGTGGCGCTGACGCCCAAGCAGAATCTCAAAGGCATCCAGACGGCGACTTTGGTTGGGACGCTGGCGACATTGGTCGTCTCGCTGCTCGTCTACGCCCAGTACCACCCGGCGCAGATCGGCCACTTCCAACTCGAAGACAAGCTGAGCTGGATTCCGGCGCTGCACGTCAACTACTATCTAGGCATCGACGGCATTTCGCTGCTGATGGTGCTGATGACCACGGCGATCTGGCCCTTCGTGGTCGGCGTGTCGTTCAAGGAAATCACCGAGCGCGCCCGCGAATACTACTGCTGGGTGCTGCTGATGGAGACCGCCGTGCTGGGCGTGTTTCTGTCGCTGAACCTCGTCCTGTACTACATCTTCTGGGAAGGAATGCTGATTCCGGCCTACTTCATCATCGGCATCTGGGGCGGGCCGCAGCGGGTGTACGCGACCGTCAAGTTCTTCCTGTATACCATGGTCGGCTCGATGGTCATGCTGGTCAGCATCATGGCCCTGTACTTCGCGTCCGGCCAGAAGACGTTCGATTTCCCCGTGCTGCAGCAGATGGTGGGCAGCGGCGCCCTCGCGTTCCACGGCGCGACCGAGATGCTGCTGTTCGTCGGCTTCTTCCTGGCGTTCGGCATCAAAGCCCCCGTGTGGCCGTTCCACACGTGGGTGCCGGATGCCTACTCGCAGGCCCCGACCGGCGGCACGATCATCCTGGTCGCCCTGAAAATGGGCCTGTACGGATTCATCCGTTTCTGCCTGCCGCTGTTCCCGAACGCCGTGCAGATCGCCGCGCCGTTCATCATCGTGCTGTCCGTCATCGGCGTCATCTACGCGGCCCTGGTCGCGGCGATGCAGACCGACATGAAGCGCCTGATCGCCTATTCCAGCGTGTCGCACATCGGCGTCATCATGCTGGCGATCTTCGCCCTGACGGGGATCGGTATTACGGGCGCGGTGATCCAGATGGTCAGCCACACCATCACGACGGGCGCGCTGTTTATCATCCTGGGCGCGCTGTATGCCCGGCGTGGCAGTTACGCCATCAAAGACTTTGGCGGCCTGATGGGCGTGATGCCGGCGTTCACGGCGGTCTTTCTGATCGCCACGCTGTCTTCCGTCGCGCTGCCGTCCACGAGCGGCTTTACGGGCGAGTTTCTGATGCTGCTCGGCTCGTTCCAGACCCACCCGTGGGCGACGGGCCTGGCGACCACGGCGGCGATCTGGTCGGTCGTGTATATGCTCTGGATGTTCCAGCGCGTCATGTACGGGCCGATCACGCACGACGAGAACCGCAGCCTTCCCGACTGGACGGGCGGCGAGAAGTGGGCCTTGGTGCCGCTGATCCTGCTTATCTTCTTCCTCGGCGTTTACCCGACGCCCGTGCTGAAAACGCTCAACCCCAGCGTCGGCGCGGTCGTAGCGCAGGTCAGCCCGACTTACATCAGCCCGTTCGCCGTGCCGAAGACGCAGACTGCCGCTGTCCCTGCGATCACACAAACGGCGGAGAGATAACCAATGCCCCTATTTTCTGGAAATGATCTGTGGACGATCTCGCCGATGCTGGTCGTCATCCTCACGGCCATGGTCGTCCTGATGGTCGATCTCGGGCTGCCGCGTGACCGGAAAAGTCCGGTCGTCGTCGTGGCCCTTGTCGGCCTCGCCGTCGCCGCGGCGTGCTGCTTGGGCCTGTGGGGCAGGGGACACAAGGCGTTCCCATCCAGCGCCCTCGGAACCGTCGTGGCCGATGACTTCTCGCTGCTGTTTCAAGTCATTCTGATCGTCGTCGCCGCGCTGTCGGTCATCCTGTCCGAGAAGTACATCCAGACGAAGGGCATCAACTACGGCGAGTATTATGCCCTGATGCTGTTCTCCACGTCCGGCGCGATGCTGATGGCCGCGAGCCGCGAACTCATCACCATCTTCGTCGGCCTGGAAGTCCTGTCCATCGCGCTGTACGTGCTGTCCGGGTTCGCCCGCACCGAGGCGCGTTCCGAAGAGTCGGCGATGAAGTATTTCCTGCTCGGCTCGTTCTCGTCCGGCTTCTTCCTGTACGGCATCGCGCTGGTCTACGGCGGAACGGGGACGACCCGGCTGGATGCCATGGCCGCGCTGCCGATGACCGCCCTGACGTCGCAGTACACCGTCGCGGGCGTCGCCCTGCTGATCGTCGGGCTGGGCTTCAAAGCCGCCATCGTGCCGTTCCACTCCTGGACGCCGGACGTGTATGAAGGGGCGCCGACTTCCGTCACGGCGTTCATGTCCGCCGGCGCCAAAGCGGGGGCGTTCGCGGCGTTCATCCGCGTCGCATTGGCCTTTCTGCCGCTGTCGGCGGCCTTCCACGGCGTCATCTGGGTCCTCGCCATCCTGACCATGATCGTCGGCAACGTGCTCGCCATCGTCCAGGGCAACATCAAACGGATGCTGGCCTATTCCAGCATCGCCCATGCGGGATACATCCTCGTCGGCGTGCTGTCCCAGAACGAGATGGGCCACGCCGGGATTCTGTTCTACGTCCTGGCCTACACGTTCATGAACCTGGGCGCGTTCGGTGTGCTGATCCTGCTGGCGCGGCGCGGCGACGAGCTGACACAGATCTCCGACCTGCAAGGCCTGGCGGCGCGTCAGCCTCTGGCGGCGGCGGCCATGGCGCTGTTCATGCTGTCCTTGGGCGGCATCCCGCCGACGGCGGGCTTCATGGGCAAGTTCTATCTGTTCCTGGGCGCGGTCCAGGCGCACCAGTACGGCCTGGCCGTCGCGGGCCTGGTCGCCAGCGTCATCGGCGCGGCGTACTACCTGCGCATCATCTACACGATGTACTTCCAGGCGCCGCAGCGCGAGTACCCGACGGATGTCTGGACGTTCTCGCCCGGCGCGAGCGTCGCCGTCGCGCTGTCCGCGTTCTTCACGCTGCTCTTCGGCATCTACTCGTCGGGCCTGTACCACGCCTCCAGCCAGGGCGCGGCTTCCCTGTCGCCTGCGCCGTATGCCGTCGCCGCCGCTCCCGTTTCCACCGTCGCGGAAGCGCCGACGACGCCGGCCCCGGTCGTCGCTCATTAAGCCACAGTCGGGGATTTGTGGAGGTGGACCATCTTCCAAATCCCTTCTATCCTGACGAACACCCGCGTTTCGTTCATGGTCGAGAACCGCGCCGGTCCGGCTTCGGCAAAAACCGTCTTCAAAAGCGTGTAGTTGACGATAGCCGTCTCGCCGTAGACCTGGACGCGCGGCGTCAGCATATCGAGTTGAGACGACTCCCCGTTCCCGCCGCGCTCGATCAGCCGCAGGTGGAAGTCCGGGCCGTCGATCCGATATGGCGCGATGTACCACTCGAACGAGGACATGTCCTCGGCGCAGTGCCGTCGATGCACCTCCGGGTCGGCGGTGTACATCGCCTGCAGCATCCGCCCTGTGATTTCCAACACCTCTGTCTCGTCTTGTTCCATTTCTCGCCCTCTTTTTCTCTTCCCACGTTCTTCTCTCCATGCCCGGACGGGTCGCTCCATGCTATAATCTGAGTTATGGTACAGATCAACAGCAACTATCAGAAGCTCCAGGCCGGGTACCTCTTCCCGGAGATCGGCAAGCGGGTCCGCGCCTATGGTGCCGATCACCCCGACGCCGACATCATCCCACTCGGCATCGGTGACGTCGTCCTACCCATCGCCGCCCCCATCGCCGACGCCATCCGTGAAGGCGTCTCGGAACTGCAGCACCGGGAGACCTTCAAGGGCTACGGCCCGGAACAGGGCTACGAGTTCCTGCGCGTCGCCATCGCCGAACACTATCAGAGCCAGGGCGCGGACGTGTCGCCCGAAGAAGTCTTCGTCTCCGACGGCTCCAAGTGCGACACGGGCAACATCCAGGAGATTTTCTCGCTCGACAACGTGGTTGCCATCACAGATCCGGTGTACCCAGTCTATGTTGATACCAATGTCATGGCGGGGCGCACGGGCGGCACAATGGCGTCAGGCCGCTACGAGAAGCTCGTCTATATGCCCATGACGCCCGACAACGGCTTTGAACCGGCGCTGCCCGAAGGCCACGTCGATCTGATCTACCTGTGTTCGCCCAACAACCCCACGGGCGCGGTGCTGTCGCGCACGGCGCTGCAGAAATGGGTGGATTACGCGCGCGAGACGCAGGCCATCATCCTCTACGACGCCGCCTATGAAGCCTTCATCAGCGAGGCCGACACCGTCCACTCGATCTTCGGGATACCGGGTGCGCGGGATGTCGCCATCGAGTTCCGCAGTTTCTCCAAGACCGCCGGGTTTACGGGCGTCCGCTGTGCCTACACCGTCGTCCCGCGCGGCCTCAAAGCCGGCGACGCGGGCGGCAACACGGTAGACGTTTACCCGCTCTGGTCGCGGCGTCAGACGACCAAGTTCAACGGCGTCAGCTACCCGATTCAGAAGGGCGCGGCGGCGGTCTTCTCGCCGGAAGGCCAGGCGGCTGTCCGGGAGCAGGTCGGCTACTACATGGAAAACGCGCGCCTCATCCGCGAGGGCCTGCAGTCCGCCGGCATGACCGTCTATGGCGGCGTCAACGCCCCCTACCTCTGGCTGCAAACGCCGTCGGGGCTGAACTCCTGGCAGTTCTTCGACCATCTGCTTTCTGAGGCAAATGTCGTCGGCACGCCCGGATCGGGCTTCGGCAGCAGCGGCGAAGGCTTCTTCCGACTGAGCGCCTTCGGCTATCGCGAGAACATCCAGAAGGCCATTCGGCGCATCCAGGCTCTGGCACGCTGACGCCATGAAGATCGAAGCCGTGTTTCTGGACCGAGATGGCGTGCTGAACCCGCACATCCCCGGCGGATATCTGCTCTCCGCCGACGATCTTGTCCTCTTGCCGGGTGTCGCCCAGGCCGTGCGCCGCCTCAACGACGCCGGTCTGCCCGTGATCGTCATCTCTAACCAGCAGGGCGTCGGCAAGGGGCTGATGACGGCCGCCGACCTGCAGGCCATCGAGGCTCGAATGGCGCTGCTGCTGGATGAGCAGGCCGGCGCCCGATTGGACCGCTCGTATTACAGCACGGAACTGGCCCAGTCGCAGTCGTCGCGCCGCAAACCGGGGCCAGGGATGCTGCTGGAAGCGGCGCAGGACTTCGGCCTGACCCTAGCGAACACCGTTTTCCTGGGTGACTCGCCGACCGACATCCAGGCGGGCCATGCTGCCGGGGTGGGGGCGACCGTGCTGCTGCTGTCCGGCGGCACACAGGCCGAGCAAGTGTCCGCCCTCCCGACGCGCCCGGACTACGTTTTCGACGACCTTGCCCGCGCCGTCGAATGGGTTTTACAGGCGGCGTGATGTCTGTTATACTGCTTCGGAAAGCCATCTTGTGTCGAGATGAAGAAAACCAGAATGAAGCTACTTCCACGCGAGATCGCTGGGCGTATGTCACGCTCCTTTGACGCACGGGGCTTCCTGCACGCGCTTTACCTTGAGCGATGTGCTGCGAGACTGAGGCAACCAATTAGTCAATCCGTTGGATGGACAATGTACCAGTTCTTCCCCATTCGGCGCAAACATTCAGCATTCGGACTGGCAAGAAGGCTGGACTAAGAAGCGGTATAACAACAGTTGCAGCGGACGCCAACTGCGCTCGTTCCTCGCTCCGTCTGTCGCCGCTGAACAGGGCCGTTGGGCCGCACCACCGGGTCCTGGTGCGCGTCGTGGGCAGAATCAGGAGCCGAAACGCCGTGGGATTATCAGGAACGGGGCCGCAGTCACAGAACCAAGCCTTGCCGACATCACCTCAACCCCGGAGCGAGGCCGCCTGGCATCTGGTGCAGGCTCTGCTGGGAGCCGGCGCTGGCTTCGCCGCGGATTATCTGGTCTTGCGCCTGAGCCTTGACGTGCTCATTCGCCTGAAGATTATCACACTCCTTGACGCTTTTGACTCGATCTACAGCAATCGCGGTCTTCAGGATGAGGTCGCGTGGGGGATGTTTGCCTTCCTGGCACTTGGCTTCTTTTGTGTGGCGAGGGTACGCCGCTGGCACTACTTCGGCATCGCAGCCCTAGTAATGCACTTGCTATTCGGCGGGCTGTGGACGCTGGCTTTCGTCTTTATTCGGTGGTAGGTGAGAGATAGTGGCGGGCGTGATCGGTGCTGACATGGGAGCAAGAGCCGTCGAACATGGCTCACCACAGGCTAACAAGTCGTTGCAGCCGCCGCTCGCCGCCCGGTCGTCAGGTTCTTGGTCGAGTGTCAGGTGCAGTGCGGCGGTCGCGGCTGAACCCAGGCGTAGGCCGCAAGACGAAAGCCATTCCTCGGTACGTGAGGCAGGAAGAAGCTGTGTCCAACTGCAATGTCATATAACCCGGCAGGACCAGGCCCCAAAGTCAGGTCGTTCGGGCAGATCGAGTTCGAGAAGTCGCGCCCGGCAGAGTTTATGCCGTTCCGCACACCGTACCTTTTTGAGACAGGTCAGCGCTCCATCTTCTACGTGCGGCGCAAGAGACACCCGGCGTTCCGTAAAGAGCGAGGGCGAAGCATGATGCCTTTCCCGTGGAAGAGGCATCCGGCATTTCAGCGGGAGCGACCAGGCCATGCCGCCTATGGTCGCCGTATCTTTAAGTGGGAGACTGAGTTGGTGCGCTACCCGCAGCGGCGGCCTTGGTAGCCTCGCAGTCTGCGGCCTGTCAACGGGCTGCACTGATGCGAGCGGGCCGCCCCCCCCTTAAGTCCGGGGTTGAAGCGAGCCTCCCCACGCCCCATAGTGCGCGGGGGCGCATGCATGTATGTTAGGCCGCCGCTCTCTTGCGGCTCCTAACCGCGCAGGTGTCCGCTCTCCCGACGCGCCCGGCCCATGTTTTCGACGACCTCGCCCGCGCCGTCGAATGGATTTATAGGCGGTATGATGTCTGTTGGGCCGCTGGGCGGAACACTCATTTGTGGCGAACGGCTCCTGAGGCGGACTGATATGAACGACAGATTAACGCCGTTACAGTGGTTGGGAATGCCGTTGCGTTGGCTTTTTAACACAAGCTCATGGACAACGCTCAATTATTTCAGTACCTTCGTTTGTTTTACCGTTCTTGCGATCATTTTCTCTCATCAAGCAGCGGTAACAGGAATGATACACGGTTTTGGTTTAGGCGTGACATTTCCAATGAAGATGAGGGGGTCCGGGGAAATCATCAACGCCCCGATATGGCCGTTATTGATCGTGGGATTTGCCTT
>CAXUCQ010000020.1:0-2564 GCA_964249295.1 uncultured Armatimonadales bacterium
TTCCCCGTCTTCGCCAAGGCCCGCGAGAAGGCCCGCCAGATCACCTGCGTCTCCAACGAGAAGCAGATGGGCCTCGCGTTCCTGCAGTACGTGCAGGATTATGACGAGACTTTCCCTCTAGGACAGTACTACGATGCGAACGGCAACCCGCTCGACTGGCAGAACGCGGTCTTCCCGTACATCAAAAACGGGGCGGCTTCTGGAACAGCGAACGGCACGCCGACGTACAATGGGTTGGGCGGCGTGTGGAGTTGCCCATCGTTTCCATCCGTGCAGGTGAGTGAGTATGGTGCAAACCAGAATCTGTGCCACCCAGCGTTCTACGACGCGCCCCCCTACAATCTCAGCCCCACAACACTTGCCCAGATTGATGCCCCCGCAGACAAGATCATGGTCGCGGAAAAGGGAGCCGCGTTCACCTCAAACGGCGCACGCCCCCTCATTGCGACCGATGAATACCTGTGGACCTACGACGCCTTCACCGGCAGCGACGACGGCGACACGCGGGACCTGCAATGGGATTACGACGCGCCGAGTGCGGCCACGGACGCCAATTATCCCGCCCCGACGTACTTCCCCCGCTACCGCCATACGGGAACCTGCGACGTTCTCTACACCGACGGCCACGCGAAGTCCGTGATCAAAGGCCGCCTGAGCGGCGGGACGAACTGGTACAAAGAATGGTACATCCAGGGGTCCAGCCTACAGGCGGCCTATTAGGAGCGTCCATGAAAAAACTCCGCGCACTCGGTCCCGCCGCAATCCTTTGCGGCGGCCTCCTTGTCCTCAGCGGCTGTCGCGACCAGGTCCCGACAGCGGCAGACGGCAAGGCTTTCCCCGCCCCCCAGGCGGCCCCATCGGTGCAGACACAGATCCAGCAGGTTGAGAACGACCCGCATATCCCCGCCGCGCAGAAAGCGAGCATCGAAGCGCAGATCGTCAACAACAACAAGGGCGCGGCCGGCGGCACGCCCGCCAAAGCGCCTTAAGGTCCGCTCAGTCGGCGTGACGAGGGGCGAAGAACGCCTGCCTGCCGCCATGACCTCGCGGAGGGTTCTGCACGGAAGCCGCCGACACCCCCAGTCCTCCCCGCGCTCAGGATGTGCGCGGGGAAGGCTTTCTCCCCGAAGGCGTTGCATGAAATTGAAAACCGCCGCCGCAGGGCTGGCCCTGCTCTTCGCCGCAGGCCCCCCGAGCGCCGCGAAACCGGCAAAGCCGGCAAGCCCGCCGCCCCCCTGGGTCACGGCTTATTACCCCGTGTGGAACCAGCGGGCCGGGGGCATGGCGCCGGACAAGATCGACTACTCTGCCATCACACACCTGGTCCACTTCGCCATCGTGCCGCGCGTGGACGGCACCATCGAGGACACGGTCCACGGCACCCTCAACGCGATCACGCCCGCACAGTCGCAGGACGTCGTTTCGCGCGCCCACGGCAGCGGAGTGAAAGTCCTAGTGTGCCTGGGCGGCGCGGGAACAGGTCCGGCGATCAGTCCCGTCATAACACCCCCCCTGCGCGGCCCGTTCATCAGAAATCTGATCGCCTTCGTCTCGGCACGGCATTACGACGGCATTGATGTGGACATGGAGCCGATTAACCCGTCCGACGAAGACAATTTCGTCAAGTTCGTCAAAGAACTGCGCACCAGAATGAAGGCCGCCAATCCCAAGTGGATGCTCACCTTCCCGGCATCCGGCGAGCCGGGGGACCAGCCGAAACTCTGCGCTCTGCTGCAGAACGATTTTGACCAGATCAACATCCAGACCTACGATTTGAGCGGTAAATGGGACGGCTTCAAGACGTGGTACAACGGCTCGCTCTACGGCGACGGTCACACACTGATGACGGAAACGCGACCGTATCCTTCTGCGGATGAGAAAGTCCGGCTGTACGTAGCGGCCGGCGTGCCGAAGGCGAAGCTGGGCATCGGCCTCGCGTTCTACGGCTACGTCTGGTCCGGCGCGGACGGCCCGACGCAGAGCCTGCAAGGCGTTTCGACGGACACGCTCGCCTACAACGCGATCATGGACCAGTATTACCGGCCACAACTCTACCACTGGGATACGCAGGCCCACGCGCCGTACCTGAGCATCGGAGCGACGCCCGCCGGCGGCAAAAAGTTCATCTCCTATGATGACGCCCGGCTCGCCCGCGAGAAGGTCCTTTATGCGCGGACGCACGGCCTGGGCGGCGTGATCATCTGGGAACTCGGCGACGGCTACCGCCAGAGCCAGCCCGTCGGCTCGAGGGACGTCTTGCTGAAGGTTGTCAAGGAAGCCGCGCGGGAGCCGGTTGCGACCGGCAGGGCCAGGGCGAAGCACTAGCGTTATGACAAATCTTTCGATCATTCCCAAGCCCCAGAAGATGGCTTTGACGGACGGCGCGTTCCGGCTCAACGCCCACACGGGCATCCGGTGTGACGAGGCCGCGTCGGCGGAGGGGCAGTTTCTGGCCGACGCCCTCAGCCGCGCGGTCGGGTCAGCGGTCCCGCTCACCCTCGGGCCGTCGCTCTCCTCTCCGGGCATCCATCTGCGCCTGGGCGCGGGCGGCGAGGCGCTGGGCG
>CAXUCQ010000020.1:2664-9672 GCA_964249295.1 uncultured Armatimonadales bacterium
CTCTCCTCTCCGGGCATCCATCTGCGCCTGGGCGCGGGCGGCGAGGCGCTGGGCGACGAAGGCTACCACCTTTCGGTCACTTGTGACGGCGTCGTGATCCACGCCGCCGCGCGGCCGGGATTGTTCTACGGCATCCAGACGCTCCTGCAGCTGCTGCCGGCCTCTTTCTGCAGCCTCGCCGGGGCCGAACTCGGGGAGTGCAGCATCCCGTGCGTCGAGATCGAGGACCATCCGCGGTTCGGCTGGCGCGGGGCCATGCTGGACGTCGCCCGCCACTTCCTGACCCCCCAGTTTATTCTGAAGTTCATCGACCTGCTCGCCTTGCACAAGATGAACGTCCTGCACCTGCATCTGACCGACGATCAAGGGTGGCGGATCGAGATCAAAAAGTATCCGCGCCTGACGTCCGTCGGCGCGGTGCGGGAGAAGACGCTGGTCGGGCGCGCGCTCGCCAACCCCGCGGACGAGGGTTTCGACCCCGCGTCGCAGCGTTTCGATGACCGGGTCCACTCCGGCTTCTACACACAGGAGCAGGCGCGGGAGATCGTCGCCTACGCCGCCGCGCGACACATCACCGTCGTGCCTGAGATCGAGATGCCCGGCCACGCCCAGGCGGCGGTCGCCGCCTACCCGTCCCTCGGCTGCAGTGACGAGCCGCTGGAGGTCAGCCCGCGCTGGGGCATCCACGACGCCCTTTATCTGCCGACCGAGCGCACGTTTGAGTTCCTGCGCGACGTCCTCACAGAAGTGATGGCGGTATTCCCCTCGCCGTTCATCCACGTCGGGGGTGATGAGGCGGTCAAGACGCAGTGGCGCAACGCCCCGGCGTGTCAGGCGATCCGGCGCGAACTGGGATTGCCTGATGAGGACGCGATGCAGTCCTACTTCATCGGGCGCATGGGCGATTTCTTGACCCGGCAGGGGCGGGTGCTCGTCGGCTGGGATGAGATCTTGGAGGGCGGCCTTTCGCCCGGCGCCGTCGTGATGTCCTGGCGCGGCGAGGAAGGCGGCGTGGAGGCGGCCCGCCAAGGCCACGACGTGATCATGGCACCGCACCGGCTGACCTATTTCGACTACTACCAGTCGGAAGACCGCGACGCCGAACCGCTGGCCTTTCGTGAAGTGTTGACTCTGCCCATGGTCTACGGGTATGAGCCGATTCCCGCCGATTTATCCCCGGAAAGCGTGCCTCACGTGCTCGGCGCACAGTGCCAGCTCTGGTCGGAGTATATGCCGACCGCCGAACAGGTGGAATACATGGCCTTTCCACGCCTCTGTGCTTTGTCGGAAGTCACCTGGACGAGCCGAGGAAATAAAGACTATGACGGTTTTCTGGACCGCCTGCACCTGCACCTGGCGCGGCTGGATGCGCTCCGCGTCAACTACCGACCCGTGGCACCTTCGTGACGCGGCGCGGACGACACCCGAAAGGCCGACCCTTCCTTGAATCTCAGTTGGATTGACTGGTCCATTGTCGTGGCCGCCGTCGTCTTCATCCGAGTCGTGAGCTGGAGCACGCGCTCGCTCATGCGCGGCGTCGCCGACTTTCTGTCGGCCAACCGGCTGGCGGGCCGGTACCTGCTGACCATCAGCGGCGAGATGGGCAACTTCGGCGTCATCTCGCTCGTCGCCGGCTGGCAGGCGTTCACGGCCGCCGGGTTCCCGACGATCTGGTGGGGGTTGATGTCCGCTCCCCTCGCCGTCGTGTTCGCCCTGACCGGCTGGGTCTTCTACCGCCTGCGGGAGACGCGCGCCCTGACCGTCGGCCAGTTCCTGGAGATGCGCTACAGCCGCCGGTTCCGCATCCTCGCCGGGACGCTCTGCTGGCTGTCAGGCATCATCAACTTCGGCATCTTCCCCGCCGTCGCCGCCCGCTTCCTGATCTACTTCTGCGGCCTGCCCCCGCAGTTCTCCGTCCCCGGCACCGTCCTGCACCTGGCCACCTACCCCACCCTGATGGTGCTTGACCTGGGGCTGGCCTTGTTCTTCGTCAACGCCGGCGGTCAGGTTTCGGTCATCGTCACCGAGTGCGCGCAGGGGATACTGGCCGCATTCGCCTACCTCGCGATCGCGGTGACCGTCCTGCTGCTCGTCCCGTGGCACCGGGAGATGGCCGCGCTCGGCACGGCCCCGGCGGGCGCGTCCCTGCTCAACCCGTTCCGCACCGGGCAGGTCAAAGACTTCAACGTCTGGTTCTACGCCATCAGCGTTTTCATCTCGGTCTACGGCTATCAGACCTGGCTGGGCGGGCAGGCGTTCATGACCAGCGCGCGCACCCCCCATGAACAGCGCATGGGGACGATCCTCAGCCCGTGGCGCCGCGCGCCCCTGACGCTGATGAGCCTGGTGCTGCCCCTCGCCGCCTTCACCGTTCTCCACGCGCCCCAGTACGCGGCGCAGGCCCAGGGCGTCAACTCCGTCCTCGCCCACATCGGCAACGCGGCGGTCCGCAACGAGATGACGGTGCCGGTGACGCTGGCGCACCTGCTGCCGGTCGGCATCAAGGGTCTGCTCGTGATGGCGGTGGTCTTTCTGTCCTTCACCTGCCACGACACCTACATGCACTCGTGGGGCAGCATCTTCGTCCAGGACGTCGTCATCCCGTGGCGCAACAAGCCCCTGGCCCCGGCGGAACACGTCCAGTGGCTGCGCTGGTCCATCTTCTTCGTGGCCGTCTTCGCCTTCTTTTTCAGTCTACTTTACACAGAAACCGACAAGATCTACTTCTTCCAGGCCATCACCGGCGCGATCTGGTTCGGCGGGGCAGGTGCCGTGATGATCGGCGGCCTTTACAGCCGCTTCGGCACGGCGGCGGGCGCCTACAGCGCCATGATCGCCGGCGCCACGTTGGGTGTTGGCGGGCTGGTCATCCCCTCCGTCTGGCTGAGCCACTACGGTACGCCGTTTCCGATCAACGGGCAGTGGCTGTCTCTGCTGGCCTGCCTGATCGCACTGTCGCTGTACGTGCTGGTTTCGATGGCGACCGGGGGCCGGCGGCGGGCGTTCAACCTGGAGCGGATGCTCCACCGGGGCGTCTACGCCGTGGACCCGCAGGAGCATGAGTCGAAGTCCGGACCGGCGCGCGGCTGGCAGGCGGCGTTCGGGATGGGCAAAGAGTTCTCACGCGGCGACAAAGTGTTCGCGGGCCTGTACGCGGCCTCCACGGTGGGCTGGTGGCTGGTGTTCATCGTCGTGACGGCGCTGCACTTCGCATTCAACACGATCCCGGACCGCTTCTGGCCTGGTTTCTGGCTGGTGTACTTGATGCTGCTGCTGGCCCAGAGCGTGCCGGGCGTGTTCTGGTTTGCTGTTGGAGGGATGCTGGACATCCGCGCACTGCTGCGCCAGCTCCAGACGGCGACGCGCAACCCGGCAGATGACGGCCGCGTGAGCCACACGCCTGCACCAGCGCCTGCTTTGGAAGACGCGATGCAGGATGCGCCCATCATCGGCGGCAGCCTTCGGCATTGATGAAACGCGGCCTGATTTTGATACGAGATGAGAGATGACCATTCCGAGCGCGGAAGTCAGGCATAAAGCCGCAGATGTGACGATTTTGCCCGATTACGACAGTCTCTGCGAGCACGTCGCCGCGCTGATCGCCGACCTAGTGCGTGCGAAGCCCCAGGCGGTTCTCGGTCTGGCGACCGGCGCCACGCCGCGCGGCGTTTACGACGCCCTGGTGCGCCGTCACAGGCATGACCGCCTGGACTTCGGGGGAGTGACGTGCTTCAACCTTGACGAGTATTACCCGATGCCGCCCGATGACCGGCACTCGTACCATCGGTTCATGCGGACACACCTGTTCGACGGCGTCAACTGCACCCATTGGCACGTGCCTGATGGCCGCTCGCGCGGCGCTACCGAAATCCAGGAAGACTGCCGGCGCTATGAGGCGGCCATCGAAGGGGCGGGCGGCATCGACCTGCAATTGCTCGGGATCGGCCGCAACGGCCACATCGGCTTCAATGAACCGGGCAGCAGCAGTCGCACCCGCACCCGTCTCGTCTCCCTGCACCATGAAACGCGCGAAGATGCCGCTAAAGACTTTGGCAGTTTGGAGCGCGTACCCGCCCAGGCCGTTACCATGGGCATCGGAACGATCCTGGCGGCAAGAAGAATCATTCTGCTGGCGAGCGGCGAGGGAAAAGCCGAGATCGTGCGCGCGGCGTTGGAAGGTGCTGTCACCGAACAGCTTCCGGCCTCGTTCCTGCAAACGCACCGCGACGTGCAGGTGTGTCTGAATGGGGACGCCGCCCGCCTTCTGAGTACCGCCTGAGCGCGGCGGCGAGGCCCTCACAGAAAGCCGCCGCTCGATGGGGTGTCACCGGCTAGGCTTTGAAATGCCAGGGGCCGTTGCGGTCTATCTGCTTTTTCTCGCCCTTCTTTCCTCTGGACTCTTGAGTCAGACCGCCAACACCCCAACTATAACGGATGTCCATTGAGCGGATGCGCTGGCCTGGCTCAATTTTTGCTTCGAACAAAAATTGTATGTAGCCCATGAACGGCAGGCAGTTCTCGAAAAAATGAGGCTCACGCGCGAGTATCCAGTGAACGTCGCCCTCTTCGTCATCGTTCGAGCGCGTCATCTGCTGGTGCTGTTGAAGCAGGAGGTCGTATGGCAGCCGTGCGACCGAAGGTACAGCGGGCGCACCTTCAAAGGTCAGTTCCGTACCGGGCTTTTTTGTAGAACTGGTTTGATCGATGTCCTGCCACTCAGACCAGTGCCGATAATCCGGGCTGTAGCGAAGGTAAAGATGCGTCTCTCCATCCCAGTCAGGCAGAGGGCGCAGGGCGGTCACTTTTGCCTGGATCGAGACGCTTGAGGCAGTACGCCAGGCAAGCCCTATTGCAAGCGGCGTCGTCTCAATGGAAATCCCCTGCGGCGCTCGGTCATGAGGACCATCCCAGCCCAAGCCCTGTGCCGTTGCTGTGAGCGTCAGCGGCGTCGCCCAAAGGTCGGTGTTGAACCAAAGCACTTTCTTCTGGTCCGTAGGTTGAGTCAAATCGAGGTTCATGTCATCCGCGACCATGATTTGACAGTGTGCCGGCGTCGCCATCCAGAGCGTCAGAACAGCGAGCAAAAGCGTGGAAGACACGGAGCGCATCGGGACCGCCTTATAAGGAGACGCCGTTGATGTTGAGCGAGAACTTGCAGCCGAGGAAGTCGGCGGCGCGGCGGCAGAGCATCATGCGCGTCACGAAGATCTCGAAATACTCCGTGACGGAGGCGTGGGACGTGTCGATCTCCAGCTCCAGGATGATCGTCTTCGCCGCGTCGTCCACGCGCAGGTACGACTTCTGCACCGAATAGTTGACCCGGTCGTGGATGTCGTACTTGATCGGGTCCTTCTCCTGGACGCGCGAGAAGTGGACGTCGCTCTTGTCCGCGATGATGACGGCGGCGGAGACGGCGGAGATCGGCAGGCCGTTCGGCTCCTCGTGGTTGCCGACCGCGCCGATGATCGTGGCGATCTCAATGGGCGCCATGCCCATGTCCGTCAGGAGGGAGAAGGACATCAGCGCGCCCGCCTCGACGTGGCCGATCCGGTTGACGACGCACCCCATGTCGTGCATGTAGCCAGCAATGGCGGCGAGTTCGGCCTCACGTTCGGCGTGGGCGAGGTTGGTCAGGATGCTCCGGGCGATGTGCGAGACGATCCCGGCGTGGCGGTGGCCGTGTTCCGTGTAGCCGATGGCCTGCATCTGCTCGTTGGCCTTGGTGATGTAGATGCGGACGCGCTGGTCGTGTCGAATCTCTTTGAGCGTCAATTCTTTGGGCGGTGTCATGTGTCAGGGATTCCCTACGGGCTGCGGGACGGCCACGGGAGCCAGTGCGCCGGACCGCACGCGGACCGTGCCGCCGCTTTCGGCGTCCCAGGTGATGCCGACGGTCACATAGCCGTCTGTGTTGGTCTGAGTTGTGGCCGCGTCCGGCGTGCCGCCGGTCGCGAGCAGTTGGACGACGGCACCGGGCAGCGGAGCGCCGGTCTTGTCGAGGATCCGCACCGTCAGCAGATTGCGGTTCGCCGCGCCGCCGGGGTCGGCGGCGAAGTCCACATGGAGACTGTAGACGGGCAGGACGGGCGCGGAAGACTGGACGGCGATCCGCCCGGTCAGCAGGCGTCCCCCATACAGCGCGCTGATGGTCCCCACTCCGGGCTTCAGCGGGATAAAATAGCCGCGCTGGTTGACGAAGCCGACGCCGCCGGTCACCATCCCCTGCCAGAGCACGCGGGCGTCGCCGCCACGGACCGTCCCGGTGACGACGGCGATCTTGAGCGGCAGCGCACTGCCGATGGGAACGGGAGCGGACGGCAGCAGCAGTCGCGCCTGGGGACTTGCGGCGTCCGCGAAATCGTCCGGCATCTTCACGGCGGGGTCGTCACTGTCGACGAGCAGCATGTCCGCGACGGGGCGCTCCGCGCCCGTCCCTTCCGGGCTGTTGATGACCAGCCCGCCGACGGCCAGGCTGGTCGAGCCGCCGCCGTCGAAGTTGATGGCGTTCCACGCGCCGTACCGCTTCAAGATCAGCGCCAGGTCGGTCAGCGTGACGCCTTTGGAGATGGCCTGCCGCCCGTCCACCGTCGCCAGCAGCAGGTGTCGCCCGTCTTGGGTCACTCCCGCCGCCGTGCGCGGCTCGACGTGGTCCGTGAAACCGGCGTCGAACCCTTCGGCGACGCCGTCGACGGCGACCTGGCCGTTGACCAGCAGGCGCGGCCCGCCGCCGACGGCCTGCGACACGCGCGCCCAGAAAAAGGCCGCCCGGTCGATGCCTTCCCCCGCGCGGGACGGCAGATCGCCCGCCGTCCGGGGGACGGACGCGAGCCGCACGCCGCCGAGGACGTCGTTGACCGGGGCGACGGCGGCCACGAAGCCGATCCGCTCGCCCGCGTGGACGTGCTGCGCGAGGAAGTCGGCCCCCGCACCGGGAGCGCCGGACAGCACGAAGCCGTCATTTGGGATTGCGACAGGCGCGGCGGCATCGACCAGCACCTGGGCGACTCG
>CAXUCQ010000020.1:9682-17824 GCA_964249295.1 uncultured Armatimonadales bacterium
GACCGGCAGGTTCGCGCCCTCGACGACGACCTCCGTCCCGCCGGCCCGCGCGGTGGCGAGCGGCCCGTAGATCGAGGTGTAGGCGACGATCTCGTTCGCGTTGACGATGCGGTTGATGCCGGCCAGCAGCGCCCGCTGCCCGTCCTGGACCTGCAAGTCGCCGAGAAAGCCGAGGATGTCGAACGCAACATGACGCCCATCGGGGGCGACGCCCAAGGTCACGCGCGGGCCGCCTTTGGCCCCCCCGGTCCACGGCTCCGAGAACAGCTCCCCGTCTTTGATGCCGACGCCCAGCGGGTCGCCCGTGTAGGGGAAAAAGTCCGCGTTGACGGCGGCTAGGACGTGGTGCCTCCGGCAGTACCGGCTGACGTCCTCGCGCCCGTGTGTCGGGTCGGTCCCGCTGACACGGTCCTGCCCCACCCCGACGCCGAGCCGGACGCCCGGCGCGGCCAAATCTACGTCCAGGATGTTGATGACCAGCGGCGTGGCCTTGTCGATCTCCTGCGTCAGCGTGACGCCGGGGGCCAGACGTTTCGTCGTCGCGTCCGCCTTAGCCGGCGCCGACCATGCCAGCCCAAGGCTCAAACAGATCAGCAGCGTTCGTGCGTTCATGGGTGTCATGCCGGAGGCATTATATCGCGCTGGGCGGGCTGTGTCAAATGGAAACGGCGCGGGACGGGGCAGGGGAGCATCAGGAATGCCGAAGGCGGCCTGCGGCGTCACTGTCGAGCAGCCAGGTTGTTCGGCCGTCGGGGGGGGGGACGCCGAGGGCGGGACGGCGCTCCAGCGGCGCCCCGCCTTCCAGTATGTCATGCACGGCCTCGGCTCTGCCCCCGCCGGTCACGATGAACAGGACGTGACGTGCCGCGTTGATGACAGGGAAGGTCGTGGTCACACGGCCCACCGGAGGCGGCAGGGTCCCCGGCGGCGTGGAGACAACCCACCGATCAAGGGTGGAAAGCGTGTCGGCGTCGGGGAAGAGCGAGTTCACATGGCCGTCTTCACCCAAGCCCAGCAGGAACAGATCGAAACTCGGCGGCAGGCCGTGGACGGGGGTTTGGAAGAAATGGGCGAGTGACGCCGCGTACTTCTCCGCCTGTCGTTCCATCGTCTCAGCCAAAAGCGCCGCCGGAAAGACGTGATGGCCAGGGATGGGGACGTGGGCGAGCAGCAGGCGCTTCGCCGTCGCATAGTTGCACTCCGGGTCTTCGGGTCCGCCCACCCGCTCGTCGCCCCAGAAGACGTAAGTCTTCGACCAATCGATCTGAGAAGCGCGTTCGGGTCGGGCCAGCAGTTGATACGCCTGCCGCGGGGAGGGGCCGCCTGTGAGCGAGAGCGTGAATCGGCCCCGCCGCGCGACGGCCTCCTGCGCCGCCTCGATCACGATGTCGGCGGCGCGCTGCGCGACCGCGTCCGCCGATGAAAGGATTTCGCGATCGGTCATGGTGTCCTTACGGCTTTTGCAGGCGGCCTGCCGCCGCCTGGTCGAGCATCCAGATAACCTCACCGCCCGTGGGCCGTATGCCGGCGGCGGGGCGGCGCTCGCGCGGCGCTCCGCCTTCCAACACGTCCTGGACGGCTTCGGCCTTTTTCTCGCCCGCGACGATGAACAACACCTGCCGGGCGGCGTTCAGCACGGGGTAGGTGAACGTGATCCGGTCGACAGGAGGCGGCAGCGTCCCCGGCGGGCTGGAGACGACCCAGCGGTCGGCAACTTCCAGCGTCGGAAAGCCGGGGAAAAGCGAGGCGATGTGTCCGTCGTCGCCCAGCCCCAGCAGGACAAGATCAAATGCCGGCGGCGTGTTGTCACCCAAAGGCGTTCCGAAAAACTGCCGCAACGTGTTCTCGTACAACTCCGCGCCGTGGGCGGGCGTGTCCGCCTGGATCGGCATCGGGAAGGTGTTGCCTGCCAGCGCCGCGACTTGGTCGAGCAAGGCCCGCGCGGTCATGCCGAAGTTGCTGCGCCCGTCTTCCGGCGGCACGAACCGGTCGTCGCCCCAGAACAGGAACCACTTTGCCCAGTCGATCTGCCGGGCGCGGTGGGGCTGCGCCAGGAGGTTGTACGTCTCTTCCGGCGTCGAACCGCCGGTGAAGGCGAGGGTAAACCGGCCTCGAGCCGAGATCGCCGCCGCCGCGGCCTGCTGGATAAACTCGGCGGCCTGCGCGGACACTTCGTGGACATTGGCGAACGTGCGGATACTTGTCATAGCGGCCCCGAATCGCCTCAGCGGATGGAGACGCCTTCCAGCGCGTCGTCGACGGCGGCCAGAACATCTGACGTCAGCGTTTTGCCGGACGCCTCCGCGTTGTCTTCGACCTGGGCGGGGCGGGAAGCGCCGATGATGACGCTGCTGACGTTCTTCTGGCGCAGGCACCAGGCCAGGGCAAGCTGCGCCATGGACAGGCCGGCCCCCTCGGCAATAGGAACGAGCTTCTGCACCTTGGCGAGCTGATCGTCGTCCAGCTTGCCGCCGCCCATGAACATGTTCTGGCCGGGGTCGGCGGCGCGGCTCCCGGCGGGCGGCTCCTGCCCCGGCTTGTACTTGCCCGTCAGGACGCCCTGGGCCAGCGGCGAAAAGACGACCTGGCCGATGCCCTCACGCTCGCACAGCGGAATCACTTCCTTCTCGATGCCGCGCCCCATCATGTTGTAATAGGGCTGGTTGGACACGATCGGGTGCAGGCCGGCGCCGCGGACGTAATCAACGGCATGGGCGATCTGCCCGGCGGTCCATTCGGAGACGCCGGCATACAGGATCTTGCCCTGCCGGGCGAGATCGTCGAGCGCCACGAGTGTCTCCTCTAGGGGCGTCGTCGGGTCGTAGCGGTGGCACTGGTACAGGTCGATGTAGTCCGTGCCGAGCCGCTTGAGCGACAGATGGCACTGCTCGAAGATGTGCTTCCGCGACAGGCCTCGGTCGTTCGGCCCGTCCCCCATCGGGAAGAACACCTTGGTCGCCAGGAAGTACGAATCGCGCGAGTATTGTGCGAGTGTCTTCCCAACGACTTCTTCGGACTTGCCGCGCGCATAGACGTTGGCCGTGTCGAAGAAGTTGATGCCCAGGTCATAGGCCTTCTCGATGCACGCCTGGGCCGCCTCGTCTTCCGTCGCCCCGCCGTAGGTCAGCCACGAGCCGAGGGAAACCTCGCTGACCTTGACCCCGTACTTGCCCAAGTGCCGATACTTCATTGTGGTTGCTCCCCCGAGTGTGACAGCCGTCCGGCGTCCCGCCTCTCCTGCGGATATGCCCGCACTGCTGACGATGTAAACCTAAGATTCCTGGTATTGGTGTTTAGCAGGCAAGCGTTTGTTCTTGGCGCACAAACGGGTATGACAGGGGTAATCGGGGCGCGCGCCTTTCGGGGCGCTCCAGAGGAGGTTTCCGTTTTGAACCTAGAAATCGATGTCGAACAAACGTCGGATCAGATCCCCATCGTCAGCTTGAAGGGGGAGATCGACCTTCATACGTGCGGGGCTTTTCGGGACACGCTCCGTGACCTGATCGAGAACAAGCACTATCAACTCGTCGTCAATCTCGCACAGGTACCCTACCTAGACAGCGCCGCGCTGGGCGTGCTGGTGGACGCGGTCCGCCGCGTCCGCGAACATGAGGGCGGCATCAGCCTGGTCTCGACGACGCCGTTCGTGCGGCGCGCTTTCGAGATCACGCGCCTGGTCAAGATCTTCCAGATGTATGACGACAACGAGGCGGCGATCGCAGACATCCGCAAGAACAAGGACGCAGTCTCATAACGGCCATGCCCACGAAGGCAGGCGGAGCGGCCCCGGTCACACGCCATGTGACCGGGGCCGCTTCATCTCGAGCGTTTTGTTCCGGCCTTAAGTAGCGTGTTCTTTTTGCCAGTCTTCGTGGCACTGGTAAACGACGGCGCTGATGCGCGCGATGTTTGGGATCAGGTTCCCGGTGTCTTGGCTCAGAACATCATTCAAAGTCGGCGGCACGAACAGCGCCTCCAGCATGTCCAGCGCGCGCTTCTGACCGGCATAGTCCATCACCGCCGGCGGGGCCTCGCCGCCGGCTTGCTCCTCGGCGAACTCAGCATCCAAGTAGGGGCGGACGCGGGCGGCGAGACGGTAATAGTTCGCGACGAACCAGCGCCGCATCTGGGCATACTCGGACTCGCGATCCGCGTCACAGCCCCATTGGGCCGCCGCGCACAGGACGCCGGTGAAGCGCTCGTATTGATCGACGAAATCCATCCAGAGCTGGCCCGCGTCACCGACGCCGGCCCGTCGGGCGCCCATCTGGCGGGCATTGACGGGCCGGCCGTGGGAAGAAGCGTCCCGTGTCTGCCGATAGCTCACGAGTGAGGATTGGGCGCGACGGGCGGCGGACCCAGCCTGCAGACGCACTCGGTAAAGAAAAGGCAGTGGCAGGTTACTGCGAATCATGGCGCGGGAAACTCCTCGTCCCCTATCTCCGGCCGCAAACTCCACTGGGTCTTTGGCTCTTGTAGAACGACATCCGACGAATGGAACAGCGTCATAAGAATGTTTAAGCCGTCTTGTTTTGCTGAGCGACGTAGTTGAGGCGCAGGTCGTTCAGCAGGGTGCGCAGGTCGCGCCGCATGCCGTCCGGGACCGCCTCCGGCGGGGCCGCTTCGAGGCGGGCCGCGAGATCGCCGACCGTGTCAATGGCGACCTTCGCCTGCCGCAGATCCGTCGTCACTTCTCCCGTCTGCGGGTCGGCGAGCAGCCCCATCTTCTGCCAGGCGTCCGCCTGCAGGAGACTGAGACAGTACCCGATCAGACTGTACACGTCCGGCGGCCCCTGGTCGTCCACGTCGGCGTCGCCTGCATCTTCGAATAGGGCTTCTGATGGAGGAGCGGGGGCTTCGACACGCGCTCGGGGCGCCTCGTCGGGCGGCGTCTCAACCTGCGTCCGACGCTTGTCAACGAACGTGAATTTTTCTTCCTCTTCGGGCATCTCGGCCACTCCCTTTGTGCTGACGGGCATCATTCTAGCACAAAAACCGGGCGCTTGCAAGGGCCGTTTGAGAAGCGGCCCCAAAGAAGCGCGGGTAATATTTTCTTGGCCGTCTCCCGCTGCGGCGTCGGGGATGCCGAGGCTGTCAACCCCCGATTGTGTCTTTTCGAGTGTATTGCAGCACAGACGCTTTTTTCCTTGACGAGCAGGAGGCGGCTCGGCTATACTAATAAGCAAGAACAACGACTTTCAGGCAGATTTCAGGCTGATCCTCGCGGCAAAGGACACACGACATGGCAGAGACACACTCGCTCTTTGACTCACTGCAGAGTTTCACGTTCAACGACGATCAGGCCGGGCGGTTTTATTCGCTCCCCAAGCTGGAGGAAGCCGGCGTCGGGCCGATCTCCAAGCTGCCGGTTTCGATTCGCATCGTGCTGGAGTCGGTGCTCCGCAACTATGACGGCAAGCGCATCTCCGAGAGCGACATCCGCACCCTTGCCAACTGGCAGCCGAACGCCGAGCGGACGGCGGAAATCCCGTTCGTCGTGGCCCGCATCGTTTTGCAGGACTTCACCGGCGTCCCGCTCCTTGTCGATCTGGCCGCGATGCGCTCCGCCGTCGCCCGCCAGGGCCGCAACGCCGGCATCATCGAGCCGCTCGTCCCGGTCGATCTGGTCATCGACCATTCGGTGCAGGTCGACGTTTCCGAGGTCGGCGACGCGCTGCAGCGCAACATGGAGATCGAGTTCAAGCGCAACCGCGCCCGCTACCAGTTCCTGAAGTGGGGGATGCAGGCCTTCAACGGCTTCAGCGTCGTACCCCCCGGCATCGGCATCATCCATCAGGTCAACCTGGAGTATCTCGCCAAGGGCGTCCTGAGCAAAGGCGACGTGTACTACCCGGACACGCTGGTCGGCACGGACTCGCACACGACGATGATCAACGGCCTGGGCATCGTCGGCTGGGGCGTCGGCGGCATCGAGGCCGAGGCGGGGATGCTGGGCCAGCCGGTCTACTTCCTCACCCCCGACGTCGTCGGCGTCCACCTGACGGGGGCGCTGAGTCCCGGCGTGACCGCGACGGACCTCGTCTTGACCATCACCGAGATGCTGCGCAAGGCCAAGGTCGTCGGCAAGTTCGTCGAGTTCCACGGCGCGGGCGCGGCCTCCCTGTCGCTGACCGACCGCGCGACCATCGGCAACATGGCCCCGGAATACGGCGCGACGATGGGCTTCTTCCCCGTCGATGAAGAGTCCTGCCGCTATCTTGCCGCCACAGGACGGACCGAGGAGCAGGTCGATGCCTTCCGGCAATACTTCCAGGCTCAGAACCTGTTCGGCATGCCGAAGGCGGGGGAGATCCAGTACAGCCAGTTGCTGGGGCTGGACCTGGCGACGGTGCAGCCGAGCGTCGCCGGGCCGAAGCGCCCGCAGGACCGCATCAACCTGCCGGAAGTCAAGGGGAAGTTCCAGGACCTGCTGTCCAGCCCGAGCGGCTACAACAAGTCGCTGGCCGAGATCAACAAGCGGTTCGTCATCATGACCGGCGTGGAAGGATACACCCGGCCCGGCAAGGAGGCGCTGAGCGGCGGCGGCGACCCGGACCCGGCAAGCGTCCCCCTGCCGACGGACATCCCGCACGAGAGCCGGAAAGACACCAGCACCGACACCGAAGTCGAGATGATGCAGAACCGCCCCACCCCGGACCGTTTGGAAGACGTGCCGGCGGGGCAGTTCCCTCGGGCCGTCGTCGACCTGCGCCACGGCGACGTCGTTATCGCTTCTATCACGAGCTGCACCAACACCAGCAACCCGAGCGTCATGCTGGCGGCGGGCATCGTCGCCAAGAAGGCCGTCGAGCGCGGCCTGCACATCAAGCCGACCGTCAAGACGTCGCTCGCGCCCGGCTCCCGCGTCGTCACCGAGTATCTGGAGAAGACCGGCCTGCAGCCGTATCTCGATCAGCTCGGCTTCCAGACCGTCGGCTACGGCTGCATGACCTGTATCGGCAACTCCGGCCCGCTGGAGCCGCACCTGGAGCAGACGGTCAACGACAACGATCTGGTCGTGGCGAGCGTCCTGTCGGGCAACCGCAACTTTGAGGCGCGCGTTCACCAGAGCATCAAGGCCAACTTCCTGATGTCGCCGCCGCTCGTCGTCGCCTTCGCGCTCGCCGGGACGGTCGAGATCGACATGGCGGCCGACCCCATCGGCCAGGACGCCGACGGCAACGACGTCTTCCTGCAGGACCTGTGGCCGACCAACGTCGAGATCAGCCAGATGCTGGCGGCGGCCACCGACCCCGAGACGTACCGCCGTCTCTACAGCGACTTCGCCGACCAGAACCCGCTGTGGCAGGAGATTCCCAGCAGCACGGGCAGCGTCTACGACTGGGACCCGGACTCGACCTATATCCAGGAGCCGCCCTACTTCGACCGCTTCAGCATGGAGCCGAACACGGCCAAGGACATCAAGAACGCCCGCCCGCTGGCGATCTTCGGCGACTCGGTCACGACGGACCACATCAGCCCGGCGGGGGCGATCAAGCCGACCTCGCCCGCCGGCTTCTACCTGCAGGTCAAAGGCACGCCGCCCGCCGACTTCAACTCTTATGGGTCCCGGCGCGGCAACGACCGCGTCATGGTGCGCGGCACGTTCGCCAACGTCCGCATCCGAAACCTGATGCTCCCCGGCGTCGAGGGAGGCGTGACCGTCACCCACCCCGACGGCCTGCAGATGAGCATCTACGATGCCAGCATGAAGTACCAGGCGGCGGGCATCCCGCTCGTCATCCTGGCCGGACAGGAGTACGGCACGGGCAGCTCGCGCGACTGGGCCGCGAAGGGGACGAACCTGCTGGGTGTCAAAGCCGTCGTCGCGCAGTCCTACGAGCGCATCCACCGCTCCAACCTGGTCGGCATGGGCGTCCTGCCCTGCCAGTTCAAGGAGGGCGACGGCGCCCAGTCGCTCGGCCTGGACGGCTCGGAGACGTTCGACGTGCTCGGCCTGGAAAGCGGCATCCGGCCCCGCATGGACGTGACCCTGGTCATCAAGCGCACGGACGGCGAGACGCAGCAAGTGCCGGTCACGCTGCGCATCGACACCCCTATCGAGGTCGATTATTATCTGCACGGCGGCATCCTGCCCTACGTCCTGCGCCAGCTCATCGAGCACGACATGGTGCAGCAGAC